>CAIPFQ010000203.1 GCA_903864395.1 uncultured Chlamydiae bacterium
AAAAACTCGCAAAAAAATCAATATATGCTTATAATCAGCGTGTTATGAAAAAATAGGGCGAAAAAGGGTCGTTAAACTTGGGTTAGGACCGCAAATTCTTCACAAGCCTCGCTAAAATATCGATGGCGAGATCCATCTCTTCTCGCGTGTTCATTTTTCCAAAGGAAAAGCGCAGCGAGCTGCGGGCGACTCTGTGATCAATCCCCATGTTGATCAGCACTCGAGACGGCTCAAGAGCCCCCGATGCGCAGGCTGAGCCGAGCGATGCTGCCACGCCCGCTAAATCAAGTTGAAGAAGCAATGTTTCTCCATCTACGCCAAGAAACGCGATATTCGAAGTGCTGCAAATGCGAGGCCCGGCCCCATTAATCGCGATCTCTGGCACATTGCGGCGCAGCGCAGATTCAAAATGAAGTCGTAAATTTTTAATATGGTCCGTTATGCTCCTTTGTTTTTCTGCAAAGTGCTCGATCGCAAAGATAAGCCCCGCGATCGCCGCCATATCCTCAGTGCCCGAGCGCAGCTGCATTTCTTGTCCACCCCCCGTTAACTGAGGCTGAAGCTTGACGCCGCGATGATACAAAAGAGCAGATCCCTTTGGCGCATGAAATTTATGACCGCTGATCGCAATCGCTGTAACGCCAGGATAGAGGGGCAAAGGCTCTTTGCCCATCATGCAAACGCAATCCAAAAGAAGGGGAGTGCGGTGTCGCTGAGCGATCTCTGCGACCGTAACCGTGTCAAGCAAGACTCCCGTTTCAGAGTTGGCGGCCGAAAGAGCGATCGCCTTTGTATCAGGACGAATCGCCGCCTCAATGTCTTCGGGCAGGGGAGAGCCCCAAAGACCTACAGGGATATACGTTACACTCCACCCTCGCGACGTTAAAGCTTGCACTGTTTCGTACATCGCCGCGTGCTCAATGGATGTTGTAATGAGATGCCCTTGCGAGGGCAGCCCCCGCAGCATGAGATTAATACTTTCCGTACCAGAAGCTGTGAATGTAATTTCATTCGGCGCGCCTTGAAAAAAAGCGGCCGCTTTTGCGCGCGCATGCGCCAAACGCCCTCTTGCCTGCTTGCCGAACCAATGAACGCTCGAAGGGTTGCTGGGAGGCTGAGAAAGCTCTTCGATCATGGCTTTAAAAACCAGGGGATCGAGTGCTGTCGTGGCGTTATTGTCTAAATAGATTCTTTGCATTGCGATTTTACCATAAGAAGCGTGATGTTGTCTGTGCTGCCGCCCCGCTTCGCAGCTTCAACAAGTTTAACACAAGCCTCTTCTAAATGCTCGCAAGCATTGATAATTGCTTGCATTTCAGGTAAGGCAATTGCATCGTGAAGCCCGTCAGTGGAAAGAAGGTAGACATCGCCCTCCTCATGATTTGTAATCGCGATATCAGGCTTCACCCTTAAAGAGGGACCTAATGCCTTTGTAATCACATTTTTCTTGGGAGGCGGGGCGGGAGGCGCACTTTGGCGCACTTTTTCCGCTTGCGCCCACTGCGCAATAAGAGAGTGATCCTGCGTCAATAATTCGAGCTTTCTTCGACGAATGCGATAGATACGGCTGTCGCCAATATGGGCATAGGCAATCCAATCTTTTCTCCAAAAAAGACAACAAAGGGTCGTTCCCATCCCTGTAAAAGCATCGGAAGAGCGACCCATTTCATAAATTTTGCGATTCACTGTTTGGATGGCGCGTTGTAAAATTACGATGAGCTCTGAAGAACTTGTGGTTTTTTGTAGCGCAGCCACAGAGGCGACCATGAAATCTACCGCTTCTTTGGCGGCAACCTCGCCTGCGAGTCGCCCTCCCATCCCGTCAGCGAGAGCAAAAAAGCCAACCTCTGGCAACGAAACCAAAACATCTTCATTATTCGGTCGTTGGAGTCCAATATCAGAGAGCCCAAAAGCGTTTAGGTGCATGATCTCAGTCTATCATCCAAAGAAATATAGATTCATCACGTTCGTTGCGTTAAACGCCGCATGCAAAAGCACGGACGCCGCAAGAGATCGCCTTTTTTCATAGATAAATCCAAGAAAAAGGGCGAGAACTAAAAGTGAGCTAATAATGGGGATGTTGGAGACTCCTTGCTCGGAAGAATAATGAAAAAAAGAAAAACAAATCGCAGTCCCTACAATAGCCCATCGAGAGCCTAAATATTGGCGCAAAAAAGATTGAAAAAACCCTCTAAACAAAAGCTCTTCCACTACAGGAGCTAAGCCGATAATAGTGAGAGCCGAAAAGAAAAAATAGAGAGGATGTTCAAACGTCATCTTTACAAAACGAACGGCCAACTGATCGGGAAGGTTCTCTATGTGAAATCCATGCAGCAAAATGAGATTCCACCCCTCATCCATGCAAATCACCAAAGGCAAAGCCAAAGCCAATGTTAAAAGAGCTGTTTTGAAATCGGAGAAAAGATCGGGCATTGAAGCAAAACGCCAAATTTTAAAAAAAACAGGGCGAACAAATTTTAAGCAGAAAAATAAAAGAGCGATTAAAATCAATGAAGAGGCTAAAAAATTCACCCAAACAGCTAAAGCCACTCCAGAAGCAGATCGAAGATATGTTGCGATGAACCGAGCGATGAATAGGGTTGTGACGAAATAAATGCTAAAGGCTCCAGCGACATGAAACCAACGAATAGGAACTTCCCAAAAGTGCCCTTTATGAGGCATTGAAAAAAACTCCCGTTTCCAAGCAAAGACAAGGAGAGGAATGGCTAAAAGCGCCCAGAGGATCGCTAACAAAAAACTCACCGACTTTTTGCCAAAAGGATGTACTCGCTGACTCTCGTTGTGATCTCTTTGATCAAACGGGTATGAGCAATGCCGAGGGGAGAATTTTTATATTCTTCCGTACCCCAGCTCACTGTATTGTAGTCGGTAGGGAAAAGAGTTTTTGGAATATAATAAGAGTCGTAAATTTTTTCTTGGAGCACAATTTTAGGCTCAGATCCTCGAAGATCGAGAATGCGAAGGCGCACTCCCATGTTTAGGTTATTCGCCACTTCTTGGCCCGAAGGTGTTTTGGAAGCTGGCGTCAGATCATGCTCGACAATCTCTAGAAAGACAGCAAATTCTTGTGTCTGAAATTCTCTTTTCGTCCAAGACAGATCATCGGAAAAAGGACTTGCGGCAATGGCGAAATCGTCTTGCGACTGTACGAAAATTTTCCCCTCTTGATTCAAAGCAGTTGTAATCGAAGAAGTAAACTCTTCGGAAACACTCCAAGACGCATCGAAAGACGTCGTATCGATCATCATTGGAAGAGCGACAATGGGCTTAGCTCTCCCGTCTTCATGATAACGAGTCATGGTATCATCATTACAGCGATGACAGCACCCTACTGCACACAAACTTAAAAGAAAAACGGACAGATAACGCATCTAAAGCCTCTGGTGAACATTTGAGATGATAGCAAAGCTTTCTTTTCTTCGCTAGACTGAAATGTCGTTTTCTTGGAAGGCTCTCTTTTTCTGTGAGTTTCCTCAATCCCTAAATTTTGCGCGAATAAGAACCTTTTTTCCTTCGAAAGCAAGCCCCATATTTAAAATTCTTTGGACGCCGCGATCGAGGAGTTCTTGAACATAGTGCCGATCTTCAATCTGTTTGAGAGAAGAGGTGACGGCTGTTTCCAAATCTATTTTTTCAAAACGACCTACTTTCTTAAATTCCATAATAATCCCTAACTCGTTTGGATCTTTAGGAATTAGCATGACATCATACCGGCCATAGCCACTTTCTCGATTCGATTTAAGCTCGTATCGATCTTTGAGGCCAATCAGCATGCCTAAAATAAACGGGCCATTTTCATTATTCCGACATTCGCTATCCCAGTAGTGGCTCTCAAGCGGCTTGATTTTCCGACAATTTTCGAGGCGATAACTTCGCTCGGTTGCGAGGTCTGACAAAGCTTTACGA
>CAIPFQ010000204.1 GCA_903864395.1 uncultured Chlamydiae bacterium
GCGTCAGCGAGTTGATCCTAAAATTGTACAAAGTCGAGATGCCACGTCCCATCGATAAACATCTTAAGATTATAATGTTGGAGTATAGAGAAATAGCTAGTCAGGGCAATGATTTGCACTATGCACAAAATAGGGAATATAATCCAAGCAAAGGGAAAAAGTATGGCTTTGAAAGATAGATCTAAAGCTTTTTCGTTATTCTTTTTACATAAGAAAAATACAGCGAAGGCTATGAGTGTAATCGCCTCGATCGTGGCAAAAGAAGATTCTAAAATCAATGCAATTTCCACAAGCAGAAAAGTGACGATTTCTCCTTCTTCTTCATCATCATATGAAAGAATTTTGTTTTTCTCATTTTTTTGCATAAACAGCCATTGGTTTGCCAAAGATAGTGTAATCATGAGGTTTTTTCTCCTTTTTAGGAGTTATTTATATTTAAAAACTCCTATAAAATGCAACCAAAAACTTAAAAATCCCAAGCTTTTTCTCTATAAAGCTCTGCTATTTTTACTGGATTGGGCGCTTTGCAAATATCTCTGCCGACGATGATGATATCGCTTCGATTTGCTCCGAGAACCTCTTCCACCGTGCGATACCTTTGCCCTAGGCTATCAGCGCCAGCCTCTAGCTTAACGCCAGGGGTAAAATGGATCATGCCAGGATTTTGGCTCAGCTTTCTGAGCGAAATAAATCCGCACACAAAATCGGCGTTTTTTTCGGCCAGAGCTATGGCTTTTTGCG
Organism: uncultured Chlamydiae bacterium; assembly: GCA_903864395.1. Lineage (GTDB taxonomy): Bacteria > Chlamydiota > Chlamydiia > Chlamydiales > SM23-39 > CAIPFQ01. Next base: position 742 of record CAIPFQ010000204.1, read on the forward strand.
TATAGTCCCCTGTTGCCAAAGTTCCCTCGGCACTCATCTCTGCTAAAAGCAAAAGCCCCGTCCCTTTATTTTGTCCAACTTGGCGCAAACCGTCAATGATTCCAGGGCCTGGCACTATATGGGCATTGATGAGATCCGCCCAGTCGGCGATTCGATAAAGACCCCCCGCGTATTGCAGCGATACGGTGTGTCCAATATCGGCGAACTTTCGATCCTCGAAAAGCAAAAAACCATGGCGCTCTGCGATTTTTTTCAGCTCTTGTGTGCAAGAAGGGGTAAAATCTTCAAGAATATCAATATGGGTTTTGAAAACACAAAGAAAAGGGCCTAAAAGATCGGCCCAGTACAAAAGCTCCGCTTGAGAGGTAACATCGCAAGCCAGCGCGAGATTCGTCTGTTTCGTCGCCACGATATCAAACAGCTTTTTTGCCATCGGGTGGGTAGCGAGATTTTTTCTATCCTGCCAAGAAAGCATAGAGAGCCTCTCGATGGGTGGCATTGATTTTTCCTTGGGCGGCCAAAGTCTCTGTCATTTCGCTGATGGTAAATAAAGAATGGAGCCGATAGCCCTGCGCTTCGATCGCAGCTCTCCCTCCCTGTTCTCGATCCACAATGACAACAATATCTTGCACGACAAGACCTTCCGCCTCTAAAGAGCGAACCGTTTCTAAAACGCTTTGTCCCGAGGTAATGACATCTTCAATCACCAAACATTTTTGCCCCGCGCTAAAAATCCCTTCGATCCTTTTGCCTGTGCCATATTCCTTTTTTTCTTTGCGCTTGAGCACCATAGGCGTGCCAATCTGTAAAGACATTACGGTCGCAAAGGGCAGCGCCGTATAAGGCACTCCACAGAGAAGCTCGTAAGACGCTTTGTTGGCTATTTTTTGTACAATGGCCTCCCCAATCTTTTTTAAAAGGTGAGGCGACGAAATTGTCAGGCGCAGGTCCACATAAAAAGGGGAAATGATCCCGCTCTTTAGCGTAAAAGAGCCGAATTTAACAGCGCCCAAGGCGTAGAAATCATCGATGAGTGTTTGCATATTGTTCCTGAAATTTAAAAGCGAGAAAAGGATCCCACATCATGCCCGTAGCACTTAAGGCAAGATCGGCTCCAGCCTCTAACATTTGTTGAAGATGCGTCGCTGTTATGAGTCCGCCGCATCCAAGGAGCACAAGATCGAGCTTCTCTTGGCGCTTAATGCTCGCCGCGCTCTCCATAAAACGGAGAGCATCCAAGCGAATCGCGCTCCCGCAAACGCCACTGGTTTGTCTGGTGCTTCCTAAAGCTGGAATCCCTTCTTCTCCTGCCACTTCCATGCTCACAGAATTTAAACCGCAAAGACCCGCCGCCCCCGAGCGGGCAAGAGCCAAAAGGACGGAGCGCAAATGTTCTGCATTTTCAAAAAGACCCCCTTTGATCAACAGCGGCACAGGATGGATTTTCTCTGCGATTGTTTTTGCAAATTCATAGACCGTTTCAGCAGAGCTGTAAAGGCTCCCAGCCTCCTTGTCGACATTGGGACAAGAAAAGTTTGCCTCGATGATTTTTGCTCCCGCACTTTTAGCAAGCTGAGCGGTTTTTACAAAATCGCTCAAAAAACTCTCCCCTGGACGTTTTGTCCCTACTACCGAGACAATCATCACTTGATCGGAACCGAGGGCTGCATTCGCGCGAGGAATGTCTTCCATTAAAAATTCGGGAGACATTGAAGGCATTCCAAAAGAATTGGTGATTGAGATCTCTTCCAAAGAGCGAGGCTTTTCAATTTTTTTCGCGCCTCCACTCTGTCTCTCTACAAAGACAATATTTGGCACAGGATGGCTCGGATGCGCTTGGCTCCGAATCGTTTTATACGTCGGCACATCGAATCCCAGTTTTCCTGCTAAATCTACCCATTGAGCGCTGAGAAGAGGCCCTGCTGGAACTCCAATCGGAGAGCGGATCGGAAATCCAAGAAAGTTCATGGTTTGAGAAGTGGCTCGAGGCAAAATTTTGCCAGAGAAACAAGGCCCCTCTTGCATGTTTTCTAAATAACTTTTTTGAGGGTCATACAGGGGCAAGGTCATAAGAGCTCCAGATCAAAAACTGTTCCGTCAAGGATTGTATAGCGCGGCCACCCTTGGAGAATTCTCCCTGTATAAGGCGACCATTTGGCTTTTGTATGCAGTCGGGCGTCGTCGATCTGTTTTGTCTTTGACAAATCGACCAGGACGACATCGCTGTGGACAGGGAAACCAAAAATCTCTCTTGGACGCGTATGAGTCAAAGAGACAATTTGTTCGAGAGAGATTTTTTTTTCATGATAGGCGTTTAAGAGAAGCGAAAGATAAAGTTCGATGGAAGGAAAGCCCGAGGGGGCGGCGCCAAAGGGTCTTCTTTTTTCTTCCAGCGTATGAGGCGCATGGTCGGTGCCGATGGTATCAATCGTTCCATCGGATATCGCTTCCCAAAGAGCTTCGCAATTGCTTTTCTCTCTCAGGGGAGGGTTGACTAGCGCTTGAGTCCCAAGAGACCTATAGGCATTTTCATCCATAAAAAGATGGTGGGGCGCTACTTCCGCGTAGACTGTACAGCCCTCTCGTTTCGCAGCGCGAATCAATTGTAACTCTTCTTTTGAGCTGACATGGACGATGTAGAGGCGAGCGCCATGTTTTTTCGCAAGCGCAATGGCTAGAGCCACCGATTTGGCCGCTGCCTCAGGACTCCGAATGACCGAGTGAACCGCTGCGTCCGTTCTTTCCACATGCTTTGAGCGATTGAGTTGGATGAGGTGTTCATCTTCTGCATGGACAGCGACTAAAACGCCCTCTTGGGCTGCAATTCGAAACGCTTCTTCTAAGGAGGGGAGATCACAAAGCAACAGATCGCCTGTCGAAGAGCCCATGTAAATTTTTAGCCCTGCAATGCTCTGTTTTGTTTTTCCAATTTCTTGAAAATGGTTGCTGTTCGCTCCGAGATAGAGCCGATAGCGCAGGGGAATGCCGCTTTGCTGTAATTGCTCTTGAATTTTTTTTTCCTTCGCTTCGAGCCTTTCTAAGGTAGAGGTTGAAGGAAAATTATTCGGCATATCGCACACGGTGGTCACGCCCCCTGCGATCGCAGCCTTAGACCCCGTTTCCCACGTCTCTTTATGTTCAGCGCCAGGGACGCGAAAATGGACGTGAGGATCGATGAGCGCAGGGAGCATCGTGAGCCCTTCTGCTTCGATGATCTGAGACTTTTTGGACTCGATCGCGTGGGTGATCTTTTTCCCGTCGAGGGTTTGAACATTGCGAATTTCAATTACCATAAAAATTCTCCTGCCTCGTTGCGAGAAAAAGATTTTTCACAAAAAAAGCAGAGCAGAGACACTTTTTCTTCATTTTCTTCTACGAAAAAGCGGCTTTTTATTTTCTCGTGCCCCGTAATACAGCGAGGGTTTGGACATTGAAGCGTTCCTGAAATTTCTTTCGGCATATCGACGCAAAATTTTTTTACGACCAGGTAGTTTTCAATCACATTGACGGTAGAGTTTGGGGAAAAAATTGCGATCTGCTCCGCATGTTCTGGAGAGAGAAAAAAGTTTGTGACTTTGATCAAATCCTTATTCCCTAGGGAGGGGCTTTTGAGATTCAACCCTACAGTGACTTGCCGATTGTTTTCGGAGAGCCGCAGCAGGCGAATGATTTTTAGCGCGCTGCCAGGGATAATATGATCAATGACGGTGCCTTCTTGGATCGCAGGGACGGAAAGTGTTTTTTCTACCATGGCAAACGCCTTAAAAATAAGCCTAAAATAGCACCTCTTACGACGACTCCATGCGCTGCTTGTTGAAAGTAGTAAGCAAACGGAGTGTCGTCAATGGCTTTTTCAATTTCATCGACCCTAGGCAAAGGGTGAAGGATTTTTAAATGAGGCTTTGCCTTTTCAAGATGATGTTTTTTTAACAGGCAAGAATTTGTAAATGATCCGTCAATAGAGGCAAATCTCTCTGTTTGAATGCGGGTCATATAAAGAATATCCACTTTAGGGATCACAGACTCGAGAGTCGGATGAAAAGAGAATTTGATCCCTTTTCTTCGCAGATCGCGTTGAATGGTCTCTGGTAAAGGGAGCGATTCAGGCGAAACAAAATAGAGTCTAGCTCCATAGTGCGCAAGAGCCAGGCTCAAAGAATGGATCGTCCGCCCAAATTTTAGATCCCCTGCAAGAGCGATATGAAGCCCTTCAAGCCGCCCTTGGCACTTTAGAATGGAAAAAAGATCGAGAAGGGTTTGGCTCGGGTGCTGATTGGCCCCATCGCCCGCGTTCAAAATAGGTTTGTCGCTCACAAGGGAGGCTAGGCGTGCAGAGCCTTCTAATGGGTGGCGCAATGCGATGATATCGGCATAAGCGCTGATCATCCGAATCGTATCTGAAAGAGATTCCCCCTTTTTGACAGAAGTGCTTGCGGCTTCAGAAAAACCAATACAAGAGCCCCCTGCTTGAAGCATCGCTGTTTCGAAAGAGAGGCGGGTGCGTGTGGAGGGCTCGAAAAAACAGGTGGCTAAAGTGGTTCCTTTTAGTAGCTCTGGATGGGGAGATAGGCTGAGTTTTTCAGCACTCTGGAGGATGAAATCTAACGTTTCGCGGGAACAATCCGCGATTGAGATCAGCGACGAGGGTTTTAGAAAAAACGCAGTGGTCACATGAGCCACTTTAAAGCAGCTTCGAGTATTTCGCAAGATCCGATCTGCAAGAGGCAAAAAGGGCTTTGACATTTTCTTTTTATGCAAGGCGTGCAAGAGGGTGGTTTTTTGATCGTTACGGCGCGCCTCGCTTTATAAGGGCCGCAAAGCAGCGGATCTGTCGGCGCGTAGAGACCGATGGCTGGAACATCGAGCGCGCAGGCGAGATGAAAAGAGCCTGTGTCATTTGAGATGATAAGATCCATCTCGCTTAAAAAAGCTGTGAAGGGACGAAGCCCTTGCGGGGCATTGATTCGTTGCGCTCCTGGAATTTCTTGGAGAAGGGATTGAATCAAAAATTCTTCTTCAGAAGATCCTGTGATCCATAGATCGCAATCGAGTTTGGCTTGGAGCGCACGGCCTAAGCTTGCGAAATTTTTTAAAGGCCAACGCTTAAAAGGGTCTTTAGAGCCAGGATGCAGGGCGATTTGTTTTCTGGATCGGTTCAAAACGATTTTTTCTTCTGGGGCAAGGAAAAACGAAAGCGTTTGTGCGTGTGTTTTAGCGCCGATATGTTCCACGATATGGAGCCGTCTTGCAATCTCATGCTCTTTGCAAAGGGGGAGAGGATTGGTTAAATATGTGTCGAGCCCTTTATTGATCCCTGCAGTGCCGACGATTTGCGATGCGCCCACAAGAGAGCAAAGAGGAAGCATAAGCCTTTGCGAGGCATGGAAAACGAGAACCGTGTCAAATCGCTCTCGATAGAGCGCTTTTTGAAGCTTGAAAAAGTGGGGCAGCAAAGGGTTTGTGACGACATAACAGCGATCGATATGCGGGTTGTTGAGAAAAATGTCTTGGCCGATAGGAGACACTGCGGCGCCGATAAAAGAGGTTGGAAAAGATTTGCGCAAAGATTCGATGGCAGGCGTTGCCCAGAGAGTGTCTCCAAGCGCGGTTGTGGTGACGATGAGAAAGCGCCTTTGGTTTTGCGAAGGGTGCGCTGGCGCAAAAGGGGCGAGAGCGCGAAGAAGGGTTTGAAGAAAAAAGTTTTTCATAACACACGGATATTTAAGCTCTAGGAACTGTTCATTTGTTGAGACCTAGGGTATGAACTTTCCATTGATTGAGGGAGCGCGATGCCGTATCGAAGTTAACTCCGACTAAGATGAGTTCTAGCCCATCGAGGGAATGTTTTTTTGGATAGTTTTTGCTTAAAATTTGCTCAAGAGCTTCGAAAGATCGTCGCACTTCTTCGTTAGGGAATTTTAGAAAATAGTCTCCTGTCTTCTCATTATAATCCCCAATGGTTAAGTATCCAGTCTGGAAAAGTAAGGTGGCGATGTCCATTGTATCAACTTCGTGACTGGCTTCCATTTCCTTGCCAGCAAGGACCCCATTTTCAAAATCGCTGATAGGAAATGAGCGATTTTTAACTAATTCGATGGCAAAGGTAGGCGTTGCAGAGGTAAACCAGTAATTAGCGAGCTTTCCTAGATACGAAAAAACAGATAAAGGATTGTACACTTTTGATTCATTGGGAGACAGAGCGTAGCGGTATCCATTATACCAGGTTTTTAAAAGATTCAAGATGTATTGGGCTGTTGTTCCTTGTTTTTGAGCCAGGGCTTCAACATCAGGTCGTAAATAAGTTTCGATTTCTTTTTCTGTCAGCCCAAGAAGATCCGCATAAGGATCATAAAGGGAAATATCTTTTAAATTGTTCATCCCGGAAAATAAAGAAACTTTAGAAAACTTGCTCACTCCAGTAACAAAAACGAAATGAAGATACTGATCTAGAGACTTTATTGTGGCATAAAAGTCTCTCAATACATCGCGATTTTTTTTGACTAGCGCGCTGTCTTCTAGGTGGTGAACAAGCGGTTTATCGTATTCGTCGATAAGAATTACGACAGGAGCTATTTTCGAAAGTTCTGTCATCAGAGCAGATAAGGTGAATGAAGGAAAAGGGCGATGAATATTTTTTATGCCGTATTTTAAAGCGGCCTCTTTCAACATTTCCTGTAAGGAGGTCATAAGCGTTTCGGGGCTTGAAGAGACCGCAGTCGAAAAATCTAAATGGATCACAGGGAATTTTTTCCATTCGTAATCTGTTCGATCGATCCATAGACCTGAAAACAGGGTTTTTTTCCCCTGAAAAACAGCCTCTAGTGTAGAGACTAAAATGGATTTGCCAAAGCGTCTCGGCCTTGAAAAGAAGTAGGCAACGCCTTCTGTAATCAGATGATAAATCCACTCGGTTTTATCTACATAGAGAAAATTCTCTTCGCGAAGCTTTTGAAAGTGTTGCACTCCGATCGGAAATTTTGCCACAGCTCTAGTATATCTGAACCAAAGAATATTAACATAGGGGGCGGTAGAGGACCCCAACGGAGAGTTTTTCGGGATCGAGCTCTGCCAAACATTGTAAAAAGGTTTGCGCGAGGTGAGGATTCGTGATGAGGGGAATGTGGTGGTCGATGGCGAGGCGTCGGATTTTAAAGCCAGATTCATTTTTTTCGCCAGGCTTCGGAATATTGATGATGAGATCGACCCGCTGCTCACTCAGGAGCGTCGCTACATTCGGCTCGTACTGTTCTCCAACCTTATAGACTGAAATCGAACCGATGCCTCGATTTGCTAAAAAAGCATGCGTGCCTTCAGTCGCAAAAAGATCCCATCCAGCGTCGTCGAGCAAAATCAGAGGAGCTGAAAGTTTTTGTCGATACTCTTCTGCGCAGCTAATGAGAATTCGTTTGCCTTTAACTTTTTGTTCTGTCGAGACCCAAGAAGCGAAAAAAGCCTCTAAATAGGTAGCCCCAATGTGCGCTACCTCGCCTGTCGAGGCCATCTCTACATTGGCTACAGGATCTGCGCCCTTGAGTCTCTTATAAGAAAACTGGGGCGTTTTGACACCGACATAATCGAGCTCCAAGGTCTCAAACAATTGGGGCTTGTGTTTGCCCAAAATCGCCTCTGCTGCAATATGGATGAAATTGACTCGCGTAACTTTGGAGACAAAAGGAAAGGAGCGCGAGGCGCGGACATTGCATTCAATGACTTGCAACTGATTGTCTTTGGCGATGAACTGAATATTGAAAGGCCCCGAAATTTCTAGGGCAGAAACGATCGCAGAGGAAATCGCCTTCGCGCGCCGAATGGTTTCTAAATACAGTTTCTGTGGCGGGAGAACGAGGGTCGCATCCCCTGAATGCACTCCCGCATTTTCCACATGCTCGCTGATCGCAGAGACCGCAATGACCCCTTTTTGAGCGACCCCGTCGATTTCAAGCTCTTTTGCGTTTTTGATGAATTTTGAAAGCACAATGGGGTGATCGGGGGACACAATGGTCGCTTCTAAAAGATACTGTTTGAGCTCAGTTTTGTTGTATACCACATTCATCGCAGCACCCGATAAAACATAGGAGGGGCGGATTAAAACGGGATAGCCCGTGCCCTCAGCAAAAACTTCCGCTTTTTCCAATGTAGTGGCTCGATGCCACGGCGGTTGATCGATGCCAAGAGAGCGCAGAAGGGAAGAAAAGGTATCGCGGTTTTCTGCTTGATCGATTTTCGAGGCGGGTGTGCCGAGAATGCGATATTTTGCGAGAGCCAGAGGAAGGGCAAGATTATTGGCAATTTGTCCTCCAACAGAAACGATGATCCCTTTAGGATTTTCAAAATCGGCAATATCGCGAACCCTCTCCAAAGTCAGCTCTTCAAAATAGAGGCGGTCCGATTCATCGAAATCGGTCGAGACCGTTTCTGGATTCGAGTTAATTAAGACAACCGATTTTTCTAGACGCCGCAAGTGTCTTGCCATATTGACCGCGCACCAATCGAACTCGACGGAAGAGCCAATACAATAAGGGCCTGACCCAAGAATGATATGGGACGGTGTTTTTGGTGCTTCGATGTCATGGCTGATGCCATGGTAGGTGAGATATAAATAATTCGTTTGCGCATCGAATTCCCCAGCGAGAGTGTCGATTTGCTTCACAAAGGGAACAATCTTATGTTTTAAGCGATATTTGCGAATGTCCTCTTCCGTCTTTTTTGTAAATCTTGCCAAAGATCGGTCGGAAAACCCAAGTTTTTTTGCCTGAAGGACGAGAGAGGGGTTCAGGCTGCAACCAAAAGATTTTTGGAACTGAGCGATGCTTTGGATGTGCCATAAAAACCAAGGATCGATTTGAGAGAGTTGTTGCGCTGTTTCTACCGAACCCCCTTGAGAAAAAAATTGGTAGAGAGCAAAAATTCTTCGGTCCGTCGGGCTCTGAATTTCTTTGAGAAGATCTTCCATATACTCTGGTGGATCGTCAAGTCCTGAAGTGCCGATGTTGAGCATCCGTATGCCTTTTTGCAAGCTCTCTGCAAAGGTTCTCCCAATGGCCATGACCTCGCCAACGCTTTTCATCTCCGTTCCAATGGTTCTCTCTGCCGCTTTAAGCTTTTGCGTATCCCAGCGCGGGATTTTTACAACGACATAATCGAGGGCTGGTTCAAAAAAGGCGGAAGTTTTTTTTGTAATGGCGTTGGGGATCTGATCGAGCCTCAGCCCAAGAGCTAATTTTGCCGCGACAAAGGCTAAAGGATATCCTGTCGCTTTGGAAGCGAGGGCGCTCGATCGCGATAGACGCGCATTCATTTCAATGACCCGATATTCGCCCGTTTTTGGATTGAGGGCGAATTGCACATTGCACTCGCCTTGAATTTTGAAATGGCGCGCCGCTCGGATCGCAAGGCTTCTGAGGAGATGATATTCATAATTATTTAGAGTTTGAGAGGGGGCGACCACAAGGCTCTCTCCTGTATGCACCCCCATGGGATCGAGATTTTCCATATTGCAGATCACGAGGGCTTGATCGTTCTTATCGCGAACGACCTCGTATTCAAGCTCTTTCCATCCCAAAAGATATTCTTCGATGAGAATTTGCGGCGCTCCATGCAAAGCGCAAGCGACGCTTTTTTTGAGCTCTTCTTCATTGTCCATGCGCCCCGAGCCGAGACCCCCCAACGAAAAGCCAGAGCGCATCATGATCGGATATCCGATCGAGCGCGCCGCCTCGAGAGCCTCTTTTATCGTCGTAACCGCAAAGCTTTTAGGCGTATGGATTGCAAAGGAAGCGAGGTTTTCTTTGAATAAATTTCGGTCCTCCGTCAATCGAATCGATGCAATAGGCGTCCCTAAGATTTTGACGTTATATTTTTCTAAAATCCCCAGCTCATCGAGAGCCAGTCCGAGGTTGAGCGCGGTTTGCCCTCCAAAGCTGAGAAGAAGAGCGTCAATGGACTCTTGGTTGAAAATTTTTTCAATGGAGCTGACATTGAGAGGCTGTAAATAAACCTGGTCGGCCATTCCCTCATCGGTCTGCACTGTCGCGATGTTCGGATTGATGAGGATCGTTCGCAGACCCTCTTCTTTGAGAGCTTTGATCGCCTGTGATCCAGAATAGTCGAATTCTCACGCTTGACCGATTCTGAGACCGCCCGATCCTAAAATTAAAATATTTTTCACCCAATCATCTCGTAGAATTGATTGAATAAATAGGCTCCATCGGTGGGTCCAGGAGAGCTTTCTGGATGAAATTGGACGGAAAAGAAGGGAAGCGTTTTATGGGCGATTCCTTCAACGGATCGATCATTTGAGCTGACGAAGGTGGTTTCCCAATCCTGTGGCAGTGTTTTGGCATCGATGGCAA
>CAIPFQ010000205.1 GCA_903864395.1 uncultured Chlamydiae bacterium
AATCGGCTTAAAATATTTTAATTTATTGAATTCCAGTGTTTTGGCGTATAGATTTAGAATTTTCTTTCGGAAAATGATTGCTTGATTTTTAGGTTCATGGATAAGATGTGGGAAAACGTGGAAAAGAGAATGAGCGAGTTTTTTTTCAGTGGCTCTCACAGTGCTAAGCTTGACGAGAAGGGACGTTTTGTTTTGCCTCAAGAAATGCGCTATGGGCTTGTTGAAGAAGGCAAGTGTGAGTTTGTCGTTGGTCTCGGTCTCGGTGGTTGTTTAGCGATTTATCGCAAAAGTGAGATCCAAAAGATTGTAGACACATTCAGAGCCTCTCAGCATGTGGGAAAATTTCAAAAGTTCTTCACTCTCTTTTTCTCTACGCTCCATCAAACGGAACACGATAAGATTGGACGAGTCAGCTTGCCTGCGGCCTTGAAAAATGCGGTGGGGATTGATAAGGACATCGTGGTCGCGGGCGTCATGGATAAAATCGAGCTTTGGCCGAAGGAAGTATATGAGAAGAATTTACGCGCTTTGTTAGAGGGCACTGATACGGAAATGAATTTAGAAAAAATGACTGAAGAAGCGTTTGCTCTTCTGCACGAGGCGCCCGAGATGCCGCAGGCAGAGCCCCCAATGACCGCAGCGATAAATTCAGTCTATGCCCCATAAACCTGTACTCCTCCAAGAGGTTCTGAAAATTTTTGAAGGGATCTCGCTTAAAGTGTTTTTTGAAGGGACGGTCGGTGCTGGGGGTCATGCGCGGGCAATTTTGGAGGCGCACCCAGAAATCGAACTCTATTTGGCTTGCGATCGAGATCCTGTCGCTTTGGAGATCTCTCGCAATAGTTTATTAGCCTCTTGGGGGAAAAAAGTGGAATGGGTGCGTGGCGCGTATGCGAACCTGGCACAATTTCTCAAGGAAAGAAAAATTGTTTCGATCGATGGATTTTTCATTGATGTCGGTGTATCTTCGATGCAGCTCGATGAAAGAGAGAGGGGCTTTAGTTTTATGGGGGACGCGCCGCTCGATATGAGGATGGATCCAGACAATCCATTAACGGCTGAACGGCTTGTCAACGAACAATCTGAAATTGCGTTGGCGCGCATCCTCTTTGAGTATGGGGAAGAGCGTAGATCAAGAAAGGTGGCGAGAGCCATCGTAGAGGCGCGTCGCAAGCGAAGAATTCGCACGACAGGGGAGCTTGTAGAGATTATTAAGCCTGTCGCAACGCGAGGGCGACTCCATCCTGCGACGCTCGTATTTCAAGCTCTTCGGATTGCTGTAAATGATGAGTTGGGGCAATTGAAAAAAGGCTTGGAGGCCGCTATTGAAAAAACGGCTCCTTTAGGAAGAATTGCCGCGATTTCGTTTCACTCTTTAGAAGATCGGATTGTGAAAAACGTATTTCGCGACGCGAAAGAGAGCTGTGAGAGTTTAATGAAAAAACCTTGGGTGCCGACGGAGGAGGAGATAAAAAAAAATCCTCGCTCGCGCAGTGCCAAGTTGCGAGCTGTGGAGAAAAGAGGATGAGAAATGTATTGCTGCGTTTGGGCTTTTGTTTAATTGTTTCTGGATTTTGTCTCTATTCTTATTTGGAAACGCAAAATGAGCTGACCGAGTTAAAAATTCGCATTCCACAAGTCGATAAAGAATTAAAACTCGTGCGCGAAGAAAACCGAAGGCTCTCTTATGAAGTCGATCGTTTTCAAAGCCCTTCGAATTTAATAGAAGTGGCTCGCCATCCAGAATATAGCCATCTAAAACATCCCCTACTGAAGGAAGTGTTAACAGTTCCTGAGGTGTTGGCTGTGAACCAAGCCCGCTGATGAGACACCCTTCCACGAGGCGCTTACTGGGCATTGCGCTAGCCTTGTTTTCCTTGTTCATGATTCTGATTGCAAGGTTTTATGTGATTCAGATCGTCGATCATGAAAAGTGGACAAAAGAGGCTCTCGCGCAGCATCAAACGATGGGATCTATCCCTTTTATGAGGGGCTCTTTTTATTCCAATACTTCTATTAAACAGGGGCATCCAGAGGAGGAGCAACCCTTTGTTATTGATGTGCCGACCTTTCATCTTTTTGTTGACCCCGACGCTATTCCAGGGAGAGTTCGAGAGATTCTTGCGCAACAGATGGCGTCTCTTTTGCATTGGCCGGCGGAGCAGGGGGAAAAAATGAGAGCCGAGCTGGCTCGAAAAAGTCGCAGCCGCAAGATTGCGATGTGGTTAGATCGAGAGGAGAGGAAAAAAATTGAAGATTGGTGGCGCCCCTTTGCGAAACAAGAAAGAATCGCTGCCAATGCTCTTTTTTTTAGCTCAGAATATAAACGCTCGTATCCCTTTGGATCCATGCTAGGCGCGGTTCTTCATACAGTGCAGAGCGAAAAAGATCCCAAAGATCAGCAAAGTATTCCTACGGGCGGGCTCGAAATGTTATTGAATCCCTATTTGAAGGGAAAACCTGGCAAAAAACTGACGGTTCGCTCGCCGCGCCACCCCTTGGATCTGGGCAAAGTGTTAGAGCCTCCTGAAAACGGCGCTGATATTTATCTGACGGTCAATCACTATTTACAGGCGATTGCTGAAACAGAATTAGCTAAAGGGGTCTCTTTGGCCAAAGCGAAGGGAGGATGGGCGGTGATGATGGATCCCTACACGGGAGAAATTTTCGCCCTCGCCCAAACCCCTGATTTTGATCCTGCCCGCTACGCCGATTATTTTAATGATCCGACTTTGCAATCTGCCACGCGAGTTCATGCGATCTCTGATTGCTACGAGCCTGGATCGATTTTTAAGCCAATCACATTGGCCGTTTGCATGAGAGCGAATGAAGAATTGAAACAACAGGGAAAAGAGCCTTTATTTTTTCCAGAAGAAAAAATTCCCACGCTCAATGGATGGTTTCCCGGTCGATCTACGCCGCTTAAAGATGGGCGCGTCCACCATTTTCTCAATATGGATATGGCTATGCAAAAATCTTCGAATGTCTATATGGGGCGTTTAGCGCATCGTTTGATGGCGACGATGGGC
>CAIPFQ010000206.1 GCA_903864395.1 uncultured Chlamydiae bacterium
AAGAAACTTGCAAAAGCGCAAAGAGGCTTTGCTAAAACGGAAAAGAGAACGATAGAGAGGCGCAAGAAAGGGAAGGCCGTAGCAAAAATTCATTCAAAAATTAGCAATCAAAGAAAAGACTTTTGTCATAAAGAATCTAAAAAAATCATCGACCAGTATCAGTATATTTGTATAGAAGACCTTAATATTAAAAACATGATCGAAGGTTCAAGTTTTGCAAAAAGTATATTAGACGCGAGTTGGAATCAGTTCCGTCAATTCCTAACCTACAAAGCGGAAGAGGCTGGTAGGAAGATTGGATTGGTGGACCCTGCTTACACGACCCAAGATTGTTCTAAATGCGATTACAGAGAGAGGAAGTCTCTCTGGGAGAGAAAGCATTGTTGTCCAAATTGTGGGTATTTTACAACCAGGGATCACAACTCGTCAGAAACAATAGAAACCCGCGGAATGGCTGGTTTGGGCGTACGCCCTAGAAGCTCCCGTCTTTAGGCGGGAGAGCATTCACGTGTGCAAAAGATAGAAATTGCCTCAGGAAGCCCACCCACAAACCAATAGCGTAGGAGCTGTTCCCACAAATGAAGATGCACTGTCTCTGGCAAGGAAGGGTTTTTTAAAAAGGAAAGAGCCTTGTCTTCATTCGCCATAAGAAACTCTTCAAAAGACATGGGTCTAAGTATCTCAAATGTTACTTTTCCAACAGGAAACGAGCCCCCACTGAGATGAAGACCAAGAAGAGACCCTGCACTGCATAAATGCAAATCCTCGCATTCCTCTTGAAAATATTTTAGACTTGTAAGCGCCGAAGGACATTCTTGAATTTCATCAAAAATAACAAGATCTTCTCCTGGATGAATCGGACGATCTTGGTGAAAACTAAGGCGAGTTAAAATATTTTTCGGAATTAAATCTGGCTCAAAGATCTTTCGTAAGTTTGGCTCTTTTTCAAAATTAAAATAATGACAGGAGGTGAAATGACAACGCCCCAATTCCTTGAGTAGATGTGTTTTTCCGACCTGCCTTACTCCTTTTAAAATCAATGGCTTGCGGTCTTTTTCTGTTTTCCATTGAAGGAGTCTTCGCGTGAGAAGACGTTCCATAGTGTACTTCTATTGCACTTAATTCTAGCAGAAAATGACAGTTTTGTCATTTTTTTCCGGAATTTTGTGTCATTCAAGGCGAGCTAACCCTTTTTGGCGGCTCTTTTCAAAAGCCCATCGAAATAGAAAAATGGCAAGAGTGAGATAGATTGCATTGAGGGCGAGACTGATCCAGAAGTAGGACTGAGGGCAGTCGCCACGAAGGAGGATGCAGCGCATTCCTTCAAAGATGTAGGTTGTGGGAAGACACCACGAAATGCGTTGCGCCCAACCGGGAAGAACTTCGATAGGATAAAAAACGGCGCTAAATGGAGCAAAAAGAAATCCCACCATCCAGGCGAGCATTTCCACTTTATGCCCCCAACAAATAATGGCGCTCGCAGAGAGAAAGCTGAGCATCCAACCAAAGATTACAAGAGAAATGGCGAAAGGAATGAAAATGAGACCGATCGAAAATACATTCAATGTGTACAGAATAAGGACGGTCAGAGTTCCAAAAGCAACGCAGATGAGAAGTTTGCAAAGACCCAATAAAAGCATCCCCGTGATCCACTCTGTAATTTTTAAAGGAGTAGAAAAAAGATTCACCAAGTTTCTTTGCCAAAATTCTTGCAAAAGACAGATCGAAATATCTTGCGAGCCGCGCCAAACAATTTGCCAAAAAATGAGCCCCGTCATAAGGATTAAAGGGAGATTTTGAATGTTGCTTTGGCTTTGCATCCAAACAGAGGTAAGCCCCCAGAGAAGGATTTCGACAAAGGGCCAATAAAAAAGATCGGAGAGCTGCTGCAGCCCCTTTTTAGAAACATAAAAATAACGAAAAAAAACACCTAGGATTCTAGAGAGGCTCATGGGGCGCGCTCCGCAATTTTTAAAAAATAAGTCTCTAAAGAGGGCTCTTTAATTTGAATGCTCGCATAAGAAACCTCCGCCTTCATCAGTCCGTTGAGAAAAGAGGGGATTTGCTTTTCATCGAGAGAAAATTCGATCGAACGATGCTCGCAAGTATAAGAAATTTTGAGCTTATCCGCCAACGCCATTGTTCTTTTCATTCCATCGACAATAGTCAAGCGCAAGAGATAGGACGAGACGCTTTTTGCCAAATTTTCTGGCAAATCATTTGCTATGATTTTGCCGTTTTTCAAAAAAATCGTTCGATCGCAAAGCTCAGCGACCTCCTCCATTTTATGTGAAGTAAAAAGAATGGAGAGTCCCGTTTTTTCTCTTTGCTCCAATAAGAATTTACACACATCTAAAGAGACATCGGGATCGAGCGAGGCGGTAGGCTCATCGAGTAAAACGATTTTAGGGTCTGTGAAAAAGGCTTTGACCAGCATGAGGCGTGTGACTTGGCCCGCAGACAAAGACGCCACCGTACTATGTCTTTTTTCATAAATGCCAAAACGCTCTAAGAGGGGCGTGGTTTTTTTTTCTATGTCTGTAACGCCATAGAGCTTGCCAAAACAATGGAGATTTTCAGAAATCGTGAGAATGTAGGGCAAACTGGTATAGGTACTTGCAAAAGAAACATTTTGCATAATCTCAGAGCGATGGAGGGAAAAGTCTTTGCCGAAATAACGAATTTCTCCCGATGTCATTCCTAGAGTCCCAAGAAGCATTTGAATCGTGGTCGTTTTTCCTGAACCATTCGAGCCTAGCAGCCCTAGGATTTCCCCCTGCTTGAGGTCAAACGAGATGCTGTCCACAGCGATAAAAGGCTTTTTTTTGCCGTAACTTTTTTTTAGGTTGCGGACAGTCAGAAGTGAATCCATGAATTGACTCTTTTTCAAGAGTATAGTGGTTCTTGGGGTTTTCTATCGAGCCCTTAGTTCTGATGGTAATTATTAGTTCACTTGATTAGATGCATTTGCCATGTGACTCGATCGTCTTTATCTGTATGGCTATAGAGGAGATGCAGCTTGATAGAAGAGGTGAGCTGGGTGAAAAGATGCACTTGAAATTCGTTATATGGATCTTCTGTCTTTCGCAAGAATCCATGGTGTGACTGGATATGACATTCCCAGAAGGGGGTGAGACGGACAAAAAGATTGCTTAGGATGGTAAATCTTTGATCGGATAGTGGAGAGGTGAGGAGTTCGCTTTGTGAACGGGTGACATCGAGAAGAAAATTTTCATGATCCGCTTTGCGCCAATCGTATTGAGAGCGATAGCGTGTTTCGAGGCTGAGAGCCATATTTTCATTGATTGTCCATCCGCAGCGGGCGTTGCAGTAATCGAGAACATGGTTGCGGATATTCCAGGCGTTTCGAATCGAAAGAGTTGCAGAGGCAAGATTCCATTCCAACCAAAGGTAGACCCAGGGAATGTATTGGGGAATGGTAGGGTCGGAAAAAAAGGCACGTGCATGGAGATCCGCTGTAAACCAAGGCTTTTTTTCCAGAGAATCTTTGGAATAAAGAAGGCTTCGTATGCCTCCTTGCAGTTGTTGGATTTGATGAAATCCATCCGCGATCGAAAAAATGTAATGAGACTCGGGAGAGACAGTGGGTTTTGTCAATGTGAGGAAGTTGGCGTACGGCTCTAAAATATGGCGGTTTTCTTCATAGTTTTTATAAGTTCTCGCTATGAGATCTGCGCCATAGGTGAACAACCCCAGTGGTTTCATTTGTTCGCTTGCGCTATTTGTGTAAAAAATGCCAATCGCGCTGACAAAAGGGGTCACGGTGGCTTTACCGAGAGAAAAAGGGCGCTGTAATTTTTCTCGCGCCTCGAATCTGCCTGAGCGATAATCTGCCGGAGGTTGTAGTATGGGTGTTTTTGCGAGTTGATTCGAATAGGCAAAATCAAGGTAGGAAGCTTTGAGCCAAAAAGAGGAGAGAATGCCGCTGGCACCCAAGGTCATGGGAAGGGTGTTGAGATAAAAAGTGGGGAGGTCTTGCTTGATTGATTCAAATAAATTGGCTCTTGGGCGCGCCTTGAAGCTAAAAATCGCAAGGGGCTTTTTGTGTTGAATCCAAAAAAGAGTTTGTCCCGCTGTATTGACTTCAAAATCTTCGCTTTTGAAATCGCTTGGCATACGGACATCGCTATATTTATCCCAGCTTAAAGCGGTTAGCGTGGTGCCCTCGGGGTTTTGCCATCGATGAGAGCCTTCAAAGCGAAATCGAAACTGTTTATTGGGAGCCGTTTCGAGGCGATCCGTGCCGACATAGCTTCTTGTGATGAGACTTGCTTGAGAATTCGGGGGAAAATATTCGCTTTCAATTGCGCCTCCCCATCCAGCTGTCCAACGGTATTCAACACGGCCAAAAAGAGCGAAATCGCGCCAGGAATAAAGTTGATAGCGCATCCCTGCGCGCACCCCCTTGTTGCGCTCCCAATCCAGAGCATAGCGGAGGATGGGGTCTCTCTCTTCTTTATTTAGGTTGATCTTGAAGGAGGGAAGCCAAAAGGTGGGCATTGTAAAGAGGCGAAAGGTAATGTTTTTTGCTTTGAGTAAACTAGATTTTAGCATTTCCGCTTTTTGTGCGAAAAGATCCCAGGCGCTCTCTTTGTTTTCTGAGGCTGTAAGGGTGGCGTTTTCTATTTCGTAGCTGCCATCGGATTTGAGCTCGATCCGATCGCCGCCAATAAACCAAAGGTTCGAAAACGTTTTTCCCTCATAAACAGTGCCGCTGTTTGTAATGAAATCGTATTCGAGTTTTTTTCCAATAAAAACTCTGCCTTTGTATTGGAGCATGAGATCTTCTGCGGCGCTGAGCTTTTGGATTTCTTCGCCATTTTCTTTTTTTTGAATATATTCGAAAGTCATGGCTTGAATGCGCAGGTCTTTGGCTACAACAATCCCCCCTTCTTCTGTGCGTACAATTCCGTTTTTGTACGTGGGATTGCGCAGATCGATTCTGATGTCTTCCGCAACAAGCGTACAAGCAAAAAATCCAAAAAAAAGAAAAATACGCATAGGTAATGGAGGATTATACGCAAAGCGCGAGAAAAGTCGATAGGCAAAATTTTATTCCGTAGCGCGCATGAGGAGTCCCATGAGTGCGTAGCGGTTCGCTGGATTGCTAAATTGAATGGCCTCTAAGAGAAAGGCAATGCTTTTTTCATCGTGTCGATTTGCAATCGATAGGAACGCTTCGATGAGCAGATGAGAGGTTTCGTCGGGAGAGAGGGTGTAATCCGATTGTTCCATTCGAAACTTCCAGGGAAGAAGGGGGCGCAGGCGGATGAGCTCTTCGTGTTTTTGACGCATGACCCAGTGAGTGATGTACTCTTCATAGGGCCCTTCCACCTTAAGTCGGAAAAGACTGAGGCGACAGTAATCGCGCACGAGCGGAGAAGAGAGTTTTTCGCTTCCCTCTTTTAAAAGCGCAATGGCGTCCTCTGTGCGCAGATTTTCGAGCAGCGCGATGAGGGAGGGAACAAGGTCGTTTTGCTGTTTTTTAAAAATGAGGGCTGCCAGTTGGAGAAACTCTTTTTCTGGCAAATGGACTGATTCGCGTAAAAAATGTTCGCGCATGGCGACAGAAAAGCCAAGATTGACTGTCGGATCGTTCGCTCTCAGTTCCGCCGATGGAATGGCTTTAACGGCCATTTGTGTGCGTCCAATCGACGGAAAAGGATGAAAGGCAAGGTCTCGGCCGTCTTGAATTAAAATTTCAGCAAGGAGAGGCGCGCAGCGCGGATCGCGTCTTTGTAAAAGAGCGATGGCGGCATTGAAGCGAACTTGGAGATCTTCTGAAAGAGTCAAGGTCGATAAAAAATTTTCTGTATCTTCAATCTCTCCTAAAGAGGCGATGGCAAACAGATTGTTTTTTTGCGCCATTGCGAGGATTGTGGGGACGCAAGAGCGGTCTCCGAGTCGAAGCAGGGAAAGACACGCTGCGAGTCGCACTGAATCGCCTGAGGAAAAAGCAAGCCTTTTGAGTTTTGGACTCGATGCGCTATCTTTGAGGACGCCTACAGCAAAGGCAGCAGCTTCTAATTCAGCGATTTGCGCATGGGTTAGCCGTTTTCGCAAAAGGGGAAGAAAGTCATCGCGCCCTGTTCTGGCGAGATTAAGGATGGATTCAATGCGCACCTGAGGG
This sequence comes from uncultured Chlamydiae bacterium, assembly GCA_903864395.1. GTDB lineage: Bacteria > Chlamydiota > Chlamydiia > Chlamydiales > SM23-39 > CAIPFQ01. Next base: position 6,152 of record CAIPFQ010000206.1, read on the forward strand.
TCAGGGTCCTCGACAAGACGGCGTAAAGCAAGAGTGGCATCGCTCGTGCCAAGGATGGCGAAAAAGCAAGGAAAATAGGGTTTAAAAATCGGGGGCAGGCGGAACATGAGCCCTTCGATCTGACCCACTGCTAGGGGATGTTTTTTTTGCGCCATATAAAAAGCGGCTTCCATGCGCGTGGAAAGGAAGTTTGAGCTCATTGCATAGGTGAGAAGGTTCGTTGTGTGATCATCTTCAAATTGAGCGATGAAGTGGAGCGCAAGAAGTTGCACTTGAGGGTCTTCATGAAGGATGCCCCGTTCGAGAACTTCGAGGGCTCCCACAGATCCAGAAAGACCTGCGCCAAAAAGAGTCATCCTAAATATTTGAGGGTCGGGGGATAAAATCCCTTTTTGCAATAAGATTAAGCCCATTTGCTGAAGCGTTTCGAAGTCGTGGCGTCCGGTTTCTTCTGCATATTCTCGATACTTGCCTAAAGACTCTTCCACTCTGTTTTGCTGCATGAGGTAAAGGGCGTGCAGCTTAGTCTCTTGAGGGCTTTTTGCGAGAAGACCAAAGGATAGGGCAAGAAAAAGGATAATGCGCATATATTTCTTCATAGCAGCCATCGGGTTCTTTGACAAGACCGCCGTTGGAGCGATTATTTTTCATTGAAAAACCCGAAATTTTGCCGGAGACCCTGTAGCACACAAGACTCAATCGCTTCTAGCGTTTGCATTTTCTTAGGAAAAAGAAATGTTTTCTTTTCAATGATTTTTCCCTTTTGCTGTTCCGCCTCAATGGTTAGATCCCGAATCTTAAGAGAAGAAAAATGGTGCGCCGATGCGAAAGCGCGGATGCGCGTGAGTCGGTGGAGCCAAAGCACTGGCGGCGGTGGGGCGCCAAAGCGATCCTCAATCTCCGCCAATAGGGCATCGGCCTCTTCGGGCGTCGAGGCTTCTCCAAGACGATGATAAATTTCCATCCGAAGCGATGGTTCGTTTATAAAATCCTCTGGCAGGCGTGCATCAAAAGGAAATTCTATTTTGGCCTCATTGAAAGAAATCGGTCTTTTTTGTTTCAGAGAGTCAATCGCTCTTTTAAGTAGCTTGCAATAGAGATGAAATCCAATCGCAGACACTTGCCCCGATTGCTGCACGCCCAAAATATCGCCAGCCCCCCGAATTTCTAGATCTCGCATCGCCAGTTTTAACCCTCCTCCATAAGAGCCTGCATCAATGAGCGCATGGAGTCTTTTGCGCGCTACTTCACTTAGCCGTGTCTCCTTAGGAATGAGAAAGTAGGCGTAAGCAGACCTGTTCCAGCGCCCCACACGCCCGCGCAATTGATAAAGATCCGCAAGGCCATACATGTCAGCGCGATCAATTAAAATCGTATTTGCATTCGGAATGTCAATGCCGTTTTCCACAATCGTGGTCGCAAAGAGAAGGTTGGTATCCCCCTGTTTGAATCCGTGAAAAATTGTATCGATCGCCTCCGCGTCCATCTGTCCATGGACAACAGCGATTTTTGCCGAGGGCACTATTTTTTGAACCTCTTCCGCTTTTCCAAAAATCGTTTCCACGCGGTTATGGATAAAAAAGGCCTGGCCTCCGCGCGAAAGCTCTCTTGTGAGCGCATTTTGAATGAGCGCAGCATCTGTTTCCGCGAGAATGGACTTGACGGGCAGCCGATCTTGGGGTGGCGTATTGATGATCGACATATCGCGCGCATGAATCAAAGACATGTAGAGCGTGCGCGGAATCGGCGTCGCAGAGAGCGTGAGACAATCCACGCCTATTTTGAGTTTTTTAAGATGCTCCTTGGCTCTTACGCCAAAGCGCTGTTCTTCATCAATGATGACAAGCCCCAAATCTTTCCACTGAACATCTTCTGAGAGAAGCCGATGCGTTCCAACGAGAATATCGATGGTGCCGGAGAGCGTTTTTTCAAGCGTCTCGCGGACTGCAAATGGTTTTTGAAATCGCGAAATGACCCCTATGCGTACAGGAAATCCCTCCATTCTCTCCACAAATGTTTCATAATGCTGCATTGCGAGGACAGTGGTCGGCACCAACACGACAACCTGCTTTCCTCCATCAGCGACTGCTTTAAAAGCAGCTCTCATTGCCACTTCAGTTTTGCCATAGCCCACATCGCCGCATATAAGGCGATCCATCGGCCTTTCCGACATCATATCGCCTTTGATGGCCTCTATCGCTAAAATCTGGTCTTCGGTGACCGCATAAGGAAACGCCTCTTCAAACCCCCGCATAAAAGAGCTGTCCTCACCATAGCGAAACCCTCCCTTGACAATTCGCTCTGCCAGGGAATGGAGGAGGTCATTTGCATATCCGACAATTTGCGTCTGCGCCCTTGCACAAACGGTCTGCCATCGCTTGCTGCCTAACTGACTGAGAGATGGCATCGCCTCTTGCGCTCCAATATAGCGAGAGACGAGATGCGCTTGCGAAAGAGGCACAAAAAGTTTGCTAGATTCTGCGTATTGAAGAATGAGAAACTCTTTGTCTTGCATTTTTTCGATGCCCAGGTAGCGACCGATGCCGTTATGAAAATGGACGACGAGATCGCCTGGGCTCAGTTCATGAAATTCCGCTGAGGGCGCATGATGCGTTGTGCGCCATTTTTGGCGCCGAATAGGCTTTCGCTGCGTGATCTCTGCATTTGGGATGACAGCGAGCGAGATATCGGCGATGATATAGCCCGAGCTCAAAGAGCCTCTCTCAAAGAGACTGTTTTCAGGCATTTTTGGAAGTTTTTTTCTCATCTCCTCCTCTTGCCCCGCATTCGCATTGAGAAAAAGAAATTCATACCCCGATTCTTCCAAAACCTCTTCCACAGACTCTATTTTCTGAAAAGGATGAAAATAGCGCGAAGCTTCAAACGTTTGATGAAACATTTCAAATGCAATGGGATCAAAAAATTTCGATCGTTTGCCTTGAGGGCGAATCGTTGAGAGCTCTTCAATGGTTTGATTTGTACAAAATAGATGCCGATTTCCTTTTGTTTTTTTTAAAACCTCTTCGAGGCTATAGAGAAAAATCGATTGCGCGGCTGGCATTTTTTTTAGCGCGACATAAGCGTCTTCAATGGCAAGAAGATCGTCCCAAAGAAAAATTGGATCGTCGCCCAAATAATCAAAAATAGGGCAGAGCCGTTTTGCCTTTTGCAAGAGCGGCATTTCCATCGAAGGGGTCAAAAGAATTTGATCCGCTTTGCCGCTCGTTTTTTGTCCCACAGGATCGAACGTTTTAATTTGTTCAATGGTGTCTCCGAAAAACTCGACACGGTAGGGATCGGTGGAGGCCACGGGAAATAGATCGACGATTCCTCCGCGCATCGCAAATTGCCCTTTATCCGAGACAACGGGGGCTCTTTTGTATCCTAGTTCCGTAAGGATTTCTGGAATGCGCGCAAAGACGACCTCTTCTCCTCTTTTCCATAAAAACAGGAAAGGCTCTAGGGCGTTTTTGGGGACGACCTTTTGCAGCAGCGCAGGCAGAGGGCACAGGAGAATCGAGGGAGATTTTTTTTGCGCAAGTTTTTGAAGAGCCTCAAATCGCTTGCCTAAAATGTCTGCGCTTGGAGCAATCTCTTCGCCAGGCAGAGTTTCCCAAGAGGGGAATTCGATGAGCGCCTCTTGGGCGAAATAGGACAGATCGCTAAACAGGCGATCCTCTCGCATCCCCCCTGTGATGACAATTACAGATTTTCCGGTCGCCTGCAAGGCAAGCGCAGCCATGTAGGCCCTTGTCGCATCCCACAGCCCTTCGATCAGCCAAGAGCCCCCTTTTTGAAGCTCTGTCGCAAAAGAATCGAGAGAGGGGCTTTTTCTCATTGCAGCAAAGTTTTAATTTTTTGAAACGCTAGGGGCAATCCTTTGGGATTTTTGCCTCCTGCCTGCGCTAAATGATTTTTGCCGCCGCCCCCGCCGCCAATGCAAGGAGACGCCTCTTTAATGAGAGCGGAAGCATGGAGCCCTTTTTGGACGAGATCGGGGCTTACTGCAACGAGAAGTTGGCATTTTTCTTCTCCTGTAGAGGCTAGCGCCACTACGCCTGACTTCATTTGAAGAAGGAGCTCTTCAGCCAGCCATCCCAATTCTTCTGTGCCCAGGGCAGTTTCTTGCGCAAGAAAATGGATAGATCCCACAAATTCTTTGGAGTGGCGCAAAAATTGTTCTGCCAGTGTATGAATTTCTTTTTTCTTAAAAAGCTTCAATTGGAGCTCAAGCTCTTTTTGCGAGGCAAGAAGCGTTTGCACTTTTTCGCTCACAAGGTGGTTGGGCACTTTGAGCGTGGTGGCAAGGCTTTGAAGAAGATCTTCTTCTTTGCGAACCATGGTGTCTGCGTATTTTCCTGTCGCAGCTTCGATGCGGCGCACACCTGCAGAAATGCTGCTTTCTTTAGAAATTTTAAAGTAGCCAATCATCCCTGTGCGCGCCGTATGCGTCCCTCCACACAGCTCTTTGGAAAACGCAGCATCGACGACACGCACCGAGGCGCCATATTTTTCACCGAAAAATTGCTTAATGTCGGAGCGCTTTTGCGCCTCTTCATAGGAGAGCTCGTAGATTTCAACAGGCACGTCAGCGCGCACTTTTTCATTCACGAGATCCTCAATGCGGCGCAGCTCCCCAAAAGATACGCTTTTATGATGGCTAAAGTCGAAGCGCAGGCGATGAGGCTCGACGAGCGATCCTGCCTGCTTAATGTGGCTGCCCAGCACTTGTTGGAGCGCCCAATGCAGGAGATGCGTGGCGGTGTGACTGTTTTGAATGTCTAAGCGTCGTTCGATGTCGATGGTGGCGTGGACGGTTTCGTTTTTAGAAAAAGAGCCGCTGGCGACTTTGCCTAAGTGGGTAATCACCCCAGGATAAGGAGAGAGAGTGTCATAAACTTGAAAGCAATGGGCTCCGTGGGTAAGCTGCCCTGTGTCGCTTGCTTGGCCGCCCATTTCAGCATAAAAAGGCGTTTGGGTGAGAAGAATAATTGCCTCCATTCCCTCTTCGATCTTGTCTGTGAACCGATTCTCTACGACGAGACCTAAAATTTTTCCATCGCAGTGCGACTCTGTGTAACCGACAAATTGGCAGGGAGGATGCACTTTGACAAAATCGGCAAAAAAATTGGATTCAAAGGCCTCTGCAGAGCTTTTATGCGCTTTGCGCGATTTTTCGCGCGCCTCTTCTTCGAGCGCGGCAAATCTCGGTAAGTCGATGGTCAGATGTTCATCTTTTGCAATGAGCTGAATCTCTTCGAGAGGAAATCCATAGGTGTCTTTGAGTTTAAAAGCGTCGTCGCCTGAAATTTTTCGATCTTTAGCTCTGGACACTTCGATCACGGAGCTGAGTAGATGACCGCCGCGCACGAGGGTGCGGATAAACGCTTCTTCTTCGAGGGTCAAGATTTCGGCGATTCTTTTTTCCGATTGCTTGAGTTCTGGAAAGTCTGCGCCCATGGTTTCTAAAAGCCTTGGAAAAATATCGGCGAGAAAGGGGCGTTGCAATCCGATCATGCGTCCATAGCGGACGGCTCTTCGCAGAATTTTTCTGAGGACATAGCCCCTGTCCGTATTGCTCGGCTGCACCCCGTCTGCAATGGCGAAAGACAAACTGCGTATGTGATCTGCAATCACATGAAAGGCGGGCGCAAGATTTTTGTTCTCTGGGTCATAGGTTTTTCCGCTGATATTTTCTGTGACAGCAATGAGGCTGCGCAAAATGTCTGTTTGAAACACTGTTTCCACTCCCATCTTGAGCGAAGCTACGCGCTCGAGCCCTGAGCCTGTGTCGATCGATTGTTTTGGCAAAGGAGAGAGCTTTCCGTCCGCAGAGCGCTCAAATTGCATGAAGACGAGATTCCAAAATTCAAAGTAACGCTCGCCCGACGGATCGTCCTTTGGGCTGAGAGCGGAGCTGTATTTTTCACCGCGATCATACAGCAGTTCGGAGCAAGGGCCACAAGGGCCTACATCGCCCATGACCCAGAAATTTTCCGCCTCGCCAAAGCGAACGATTCGTTTTGGGCTGATATGTTTTTCCCAAAGAGCATACGCTTCGTCGTCGTCTGTATACACAGAGACCCAAATTTTTTCAGGATCGAGATCGAATATATGGGTCGCGACATCCCAAGCGTAACCAATGGCCTCTTTTTTAAAGTAGTCACCGAAAGAAAAATTCCCCAGCATTTCAAAAAAGGTGAGATGGCGCGTCGTATGACCGACGTTTTCGAGATCGTTATGCTTGCCCCCGACGCGGATGCACTTTTGAGAGCTGACGGCTTGTGTATATTCTCTTTTTGATTTTCCTAAAAAAAGATCTTTAAATTGGTTCATTCCCGCGTTGGTGAAGAGGAGGGTAGGGTCCTCGTGAGGGATGACGGGGGAGGAAGGGACGATTGTAGCCCCTTGATTCTTAAAGTAATTTAAGAATTTGCGGCGCAGTTCATTGGAAAGCATGGGGGCTCTTTTGGTTAGGTTGGGGCAATTCTACTCAATGGGGAGTGTTTTTTTCAACTGGATTTTAATTCCTGATTCATGACAAAATAGAGGCGAAAAGTTGAGGGTAAACATGACTACATTAGCAATTATGAATTATTTTTCTTTAAATCCAGACTATTCGCTTCCTGAGAATGAAGCGACAAAAATGTTTTTTAAGGCTCTCGACTTTGTACAATTTTAGGATCAACTCGCTGACGCTCGTCGATCACAAAATTGAATAAAAAAATTGACAGAGAGCGTCCCATCGTGCATGCTGTTTTAGTGCTAACAAAAAAAGGAGGCACTAATCTCGACTTTGCAGCTTTTGTGGGCTGCC
>CAIPFQ010000207.1 GCA_903864395.1 uncultured Chlamydiae bacterium
TGATTGAAGAAAAGATGCGTCAAATCATTAGGGAAAAAAGACCCATTCGAGTGCTTGAGATGGTGCCTTGCAGCGCGCGGGCCCTCTTGATGAAAGATGGGCATCCTCTTTTAGCCGACACTCTTCCAGAAGAGGGTCTTGTGGATGTGGCGCAAATAGGATCTTTTCACTCCCTCTCCTCAGGCAGGCTCGCTCAGAACACATTTGAGATAGGTGCGTTTAAGCTGTGGCCGACGCGCTTCCTCGAAGATGGCTCTCTCCAATTGTCTGGGTGTGCGTTTTCTTCGAAGGAGGACTTGAAATGTTTTTTAAAAAAATTAAAGCATTATCCTGAAAAAAGTCATATTAAAATCGGATTGAAAAAATCTTTGTTGTTTGTTTTGGATGGGCAGTTGATTTGGCTAGAGGCTGGTTTAAAGCTTCAAGAAGAGGTTTTAGGCGTTGTACGGAAAACTCTTTTTCGTTCAGCATTAGAAGTTCGTTTGGGAGAGGATCGAGAGCGCAAAGCTGCGCATGTCGCTATTGGACTTGAGGTTAAGCGAGATGAGCTCTTTGAGTTTTATTGGGAGTCCCGAGAGGGGTGGAACCCCGATGTGGGTCTTTTTGAAGGGATCGGCGGCGACTGGATTTGGGGGAGTTTTCTGGCATCGAACGAAAAACAGAAGGAGAAATTCACTTCCCTCTTGCAATCGATTGCGGAAACGCTTAATATTTTAGGTTTTCAGTATTCACTCCTTGTCTCTGGAGGGGGGGGGCGGAAAAGAGCGGCGCGTACGCGTGAGCTTCTTCAGTCTGTAGCTTTCCTCGAGGTTAAGGTGGAAGAGGCTGCGGACGAGCTAAAATATCCTCGATTGGATTTTTTAGTGGAAGACGCTTTGGGGCGTCGATGGGCTGCCTTTTCCGTTGAAATGGAGGAAAAGAGCTTTTATCTTGCGGCTTCAGTTGAAAGATTAGTCGCGCTTTTGGTAGAACAGAAATGGAAAACAAACGGGAATAGCATTTGAGAATCAATAGAGAAATTCGAGCAGATCGGTTGCGCGTTGTTTCTGAATCTGGAGAGCAGGTTGGTTTGTTGACTTTGCGAGAAGCTTTGTCAATGGCTGAAGCTGCGGGACTGGATTTAGTTGAAATTGCCCCTCTGGCCAAGCCGCCAGTGGCGAAAATTATTGACTATGGAAAATTCAGATACCATCAGCAGAAAAAAGAAAAAGACAATAAGAAAGCGCAAATACAGATCAAGATTAAGGAAGTGAAGCTGAAGCCAAATATTGACACGCATGATTTTGACACAAAAATGAAGCAAGCGCGTGAATTTTTGAGCAAGGGCAATAAGGTTCGCGTGGCCATTATGTTCCGAGGCAGGGAGATGCTTCATATTGATCTCGGAGAAAAGGTTGTGAGAGAGTTTTGCCAACAATTATCGGATGTATCTGTGATCGAGGCTCCTTCTAAGATGATGGGGCGTACAATCGCAACGGTGTTGGCGCCGAGTGGAAAGCGACCGAAATCTGCGGCTTCGGAGCCAATTTAAAAGGAGAAAAAAATGCCTAAAATGAAGACCAGGAAGGCTGTAAAAGCCAGGTTTAAGGTGACTGCAACTGGGAAGTTAAAAAGAAATCGTCCAGGGCGTCGCCATATTTTGACGAAGAAAAGCGCGAATCGAAAACGTTCTTTAGCGAA
>CAIPFQ010000208.1 GCA_903864395.1 uncultured Chlamydiae bacterium
CGATCTTCCCCTTGCGCTTCCTCTAAAGGCACATGAAAACGCTCTGCGAGGCTTTCCACAGCCTCGCTAAAGCTCATTTTCAAGTGGGTCATTAAAAACTGAATCGCATCTCCATGCGCCCCACACCCAAAGCAGTGATAGTGGCTATCGCCCCTTTGAATCACAAACGAAGGTGTTTTCTCATCATGAAAGGGGCAAAGAGCTTTCATCGCAGCACCTGCGCGCTGCAGCTTTAAATAGGGACTCAGAACTTCTGCAAGATCGATTCTCGATCGCAATAACTCTAAAGATTCTCTGGAAAATGTACCCATAGCCTTTTCAAACTGTGACGATACTTTCCATGGTAGCGCATCGACAAATATACCGATACGCCCAAAAACTCCTAATTCTTAGAAGAAGATCCTCCACACAATTTAGGAAACATCCTTTGAAAGATATTTTGACATTTCTTATTTTCCTGAACAACAGGAATGTTATCCATTGCGCCTTCCGGCTCTTTAATATAATCACGAATGTACAAAAACTCATTATGTATCTTTACATTGTAGTACGTATCTATATATTCATATATTAGTTTATCTGAATCTTTTTTTGTATTTTCTTCTTTCTTCTTTTTACAAACAACATGGTTGTTTTTTAAATAATCAGAAATACTAAGGAATGATTCACTAATCATATCGCTTTTTCCTTTGTTAAGATTTATTGTTACTGATTTTTCTTAATTTATCTTTTTACAACGTTTCCTAAAGAAATGATCTTTAGTAAAAAGACTGTTTTTTGATTATACAAGAGAACTTATGTTTCTAGCAAGAGAACATTTTCGTTGCAAAAGGTAGTGTAACATTAGTTCTGTAAATCGAGATTTTTGAGAAATATCTCAGAAAATACTTGAAAAAAGTTTGAGATCAGTGTTCCTTAAGGTTTGTTAAGACAACATAAGGAGAAGACATGATCTCAAACGAAAACATAACGCCTCTCATGGTAGAGGCTCTAAATGACCTGCTACGACAAGGGGTTGTAAACTTGCAAGCCAGTATGGAGAAACTATTTAATGCACTGATGGTCATTGAGCGTGAGTGCAATCTCCAAGCAAAGCCCTATGAGCGTAGCGAGTTCCGTTTAGGTCACGCTAACGGATTTAAAGATAAAACGCTACATACTCGTTGTGGGGAACTGCACCTAAAAGTTCCACAAACTCGCGATAGTTCCTTTTATCCCAGTTGCTTGGAAAAAGGAGAAAGGACAGAGCAAGCACTTAAAATTGCTCTGGCAGAAATGTACATACAGGGGGTGTCAACTCGTCGTGTAAGAAAAATCACGGAAGAGCTGTGTGGTACGGAATTTAGTTCTGCGCAGGTATCGAGAATGGTAGCTCTGCTTGATGAAGAGGTGGCGCAATTTAAGCAAAGACCCCTCGGAGAACTGCCCTATCTTTACTTAGATGCCCATTACGAGAAAGTGAGACATGGGGGGCATGTCGTGGGCGTAGCCGTTTTGAAAGCTATAGGTGTTACTAAAAAAGGAGAGAAACAAATTTTAGACATATCCGTGAGCCTATCAGAAGGAGAGATACACTGGAGGCGGTTTTTGGAGGGGCTGCAGCGTAGAGGTCTTGTCGGCGTGCAATTGATCGTGAGCGATGATCACGCTGGACTGAAAGCGGCATTACGCAGTATTTTACCCTCCGTGCCATGGCAGCGTTGTCTTTTTCATTTAGCTCAAAATGCGCAAGGCTATGCGCCGAACAATGGCATGAGGAAAGAAATAGCTCAGGCTGTGAGAGATATTCACACAACGCCCTCCCGTACTGAAGGGGATGCTAAACTGCAGAAGACGGTCGATCAATATAAGGATAGAGCGCCTCGCTTCAGCGAATGGCTAGAAGAGAATATGGCTGAAGGATTTGTATTCTATGCTTTTCCGCGAACGCATTGGAAAATGATCCGTACGGTAAATGTAGTGGAACGGTTGAATCAGGAGATCAGACGAAGGACGAAGGTCGCCCGTCTTTTTCCCAATGAGACTTCCTGCGAGAGGCTTATCGTAGCGGTAGCCAGAGCCCTAAATGAAGAATGGGCTACTGAAGGCAAACGATTTATAGTATTTACTTGAGGAGGAACAACGTTAAAAATGATGGTAGAATTTCCAGAGACCCAAGGTGGGTAGCGGAATTTTTTGCCCGATCCCTCACTTGTGAGCGATAGCCTTGGGGATTGGGCAAAAAATGAGCACAGCCACCGAGAAAGTTAAGTATGTAAAATAGAAAGATTAAGGATTTATTAAAAAACGGAAAAATCAGACCAAGATGGGAAGATGGATCTTAAATTTTACAGAAAAAATGTTGCACAACCTTGCAAAAATATTCAAAACTATGGGAGGATGTCGCAAACAAACGGCTCTTCATGAACAACACAGCAAGCAGCGAACAGCCATTTACAACACCCCCCTCGCCGATGATGGCGCAATGGCATGCAGCGAAGCATCAAGCCAAAGACGCTCTATTGTTTTTCCGCCTCGGCGATTTTTACGAAGCGTTTTATAAAGACGCGGAAATTATGGCAAAAGAGCTAAGCCTTACGCTCACAGCGCGCCAAAACATCCCCATGTGCGGAGTCCCCAGCCACACGGCTGACAGCTATATCGACAAACTCATCGCAAAAGGATACAAAGTCGCAGTCGCTGAACAAATCGAAGATTCAAAAGACGCGAAAGGATTAATTCAGCGCGCCATCACTCGCATCATCACGCCAGGAACCGCCCTCTCCCCTCAAATTCTTTTGGAAAAACGCAACAACTTTTTCACCGCCATTGTCTCCAAAGACGAAATGTTTGGTTTAAGTTCCATCGATCTTTCCACAGGAGAGTTTCGAGCCAGTACCCTAAAAACCATCGATTTAATTCTAGACGAGCTGCATCGTCTACGACCCTCTGAATTCTTAGCCACAACCTCTTTCATAGAAACGCATCCTCGATTCTTTGCAGATCTTTCACAAAGCTTTCCGTTCGTCGTCAATCAAAAGCAAGAAGCCTCTCTTGCCTCTTGCTTAGAGCTCCTCGCTCTTCATTGCGACCCAACACCTCTTAAAAACAACCCTCCCGCAATTCTCGCCGCAGGAACACTCCTCCTCCACCTCAAAGAAGATCTCCAATGCTCCCTCGATCAAGTCACCTCCATCACCACCGAATCTTTGTCTCAATTCATGGCCATTGACCGAACCACACAGCGCCACCTCGAGCTCATCGAGTCCCCTATCAGCGAAAAAAACACACTGTTTGCATTTTTAGACGAAACCTGCACCCCTATGGGCGCCCGTCTTTTAGCCTCCTGGCTTCTTCGCCCCCTTCTTTCTGTCTCTGAAATTGAGATAAGACAATCGGGCATCGCAGCTCTCTTAGCAATGTCCGATCAAGGGGGGCAAGCGAGAGAAGACCTTCATTCAGTGCGCGATATAGAAAGACTGATCGCACGCATCAGTGCGCGGACGGGAAGCCCGCGCGATCTTTACGCCCTCGCTCGCGCTCTTGCGCCATTGCCCTGTTTGCAAAAAAGCTTGGCTTCTATAGAAGATGCCGCCATTTTATCGCGCCTCCGAACGCTTGACGCTCTCGATCCTTTAGTACAAAAAATTCTTTCCGCGATGAATGAATCGCCGCCGCTACGCCTTGGAGATGGCGAAATTTTTAAAGATGGATTTGATCCAAAACTCGACGTGCTTCGCACGCTATCCAAAGAATCGGTTTCTTGGATCGCCCGGTATCAAACCACGCTGCGCGAGGAAACTGGGATCAAGACGCTCAAAGTGGTCTACACCAGAGCCTTTGGCTATACCATCGAGGTGAGCCACGCGCAAGGGGCAAAAGTGCCTGAATCCTTTCAGCGCAGACAAACCCTCGTGGGAGGGGAGAGGTTTGTAACCGAGGTTTTAAAGCAATTTGAGCACCAAGTCCTCAGTGCGGAAGAAAGAGCCAAAGCATTAGAAGCCACCCTTTTTGAAACCCTTCGCGAAGAAATTAAACAAAGAGCACCTCAAATTAGCAACATCGCTAAAAACATCGCTTTTCTTGACGTTTTGCTCTCGCTCGCAAAAGTCGCGCAAAAAGGGCGTTTTATTCGACCCACGGTCGACACATCAGATCGCTTTGAAATCAAAGAAGGGCGTCACCCGATCGTGGAAAAAAGCATTGGTTTTGCCTCGTTCATTCCTAACGATGTGCGCCTCAGTCCAAAAGAGCAGCTCATGCTCATTACAGGCCCTAACATGGCAGGGAAATCGACCTATATTCGACAAGTTGCCCTCTTGGCCATTTTGGCGCAAATGGGCTCTTACGTCCCTGCGAGCTTTGCACACATCGGCTTGATTGATAAAGTTTTTTCCCGCATTGGCGCAAGCGACGATCTTGCGCGAGGACAGTCGACCTTTATGGTAGAAATGACAGAAACCGCCCATATTCTCAACCATGCGACCCCCAAATCTTTGGTGCTTCTCGATGAAATCGGGCGCGGCACTAGCACTTACGATGGTATTTCAATTGCTTGGGCCGTCGCCCATTTTCTCCTCACAACGCCGAGCGCGCAGGCCAAAACACTTTTTGCCACCCACTACTGGGAGCTAACTCAACTAGAAAAAGAACATGCCAATGCGATGAATTTTCAAACAGCCGTTCACGAAACCTCAAAGGGAGTCGTTTTTTTGCGAAAAATTATCAAA
>CAIPFQ010000209.1 GCA_903864395.1 uncultured Chlamydiae bacterium
ATTGTGGAAATAGTCTTTTCCCCTAGATGTTTTTGAGACAGACATTTTATGGTCCCTCAACAGAGAAGTAAAATTTTCTGTTACTTTTTGTAGATATTTGCTACTATGGTTTCTCCATATGAAATGAATCGGAAATGCAAAAGAAAGATCCTTCAAAAATTATTCAGATAGACTCTATCCAAGAGTCAGACAGATCTAATTTTATCCAACAGCTTCTCAATGAAAATTTTAGACTTCGCCAAATCATTGATGAAGTGACGAATAAGTTGGCAATACAACAAGAGCTGATGCAAGAACTCCGAGATGAAATAGCCACTCTTAAGGGCTTAAAACATAAGCCAACCCCCCCCTAGCAATCTAGAAGGGCCTGGGAGCGGAAAACTTGATTGGCGTAATCGCATTGATTTTCACGATTCCTCTATGAAAACGATTTTGTTTTCTACCTGGGTAAAAGAGAGGGCAAGCCCCGAGGTTTCAGCTCTGCGCTACTGCTTTTCACAGATAGAAGCAAGCTCTACACAACAGAAACGGTTCTCTGAAATTTCTCGACTCGCAAGACAGGTCATCAGAATGACTCGAAAGATTAGTAAACCTGGACAACCTAGGGGAAAAAAGCGCAGAAAAAAGACATCTCTGAAAATTCACAGAAAACTTGAAATCCAGCCAGCGAATATTCCCGAAGGGTCTCAGTTTAAGGGGTACTGTCGTTATACAGTACAGGACATCATCATGGAGTCGCATAATACGCAGTATTATTTAGCTCGATGGCAGTTACCAGACGGAAGCTACTTGACTGGAGGTCTACCCAAGGATGTTCACGGACATTATGGCTCTACACTAGTCTCTTATATCCTTCATCAATATCATGACTGCCGTGTAACGGAGGCTCTTTTATTGAATCAACTGCATACTGTTGGCATTCTGATTTCTGCAGGACAACTGAATAACCCATTTTGTACCAATTGTACGATTTTTTTATTTATACACAGGCATAATCTAGTTTTTTCGTCCTCACTGCTGTCAAAATAGACTACTCCCTAATGCAAAAAAATAAACTGTCAAGAAAGGCTAGGAAAACCCATTAAATTGACGTTTTTGAAAAAATGTCTTAGACTCCAAAAGACAAATGGGGGCATTCGTGACAAAAAACGGGCAAAATGTTGGCTATAGGCGCGTCAGTATGGATACGCAAAATTTAGAAAGGCAGCTTGTGGGCCTTGAAATCGACAAAATGTTTGATGATTTTTGTTCTGGCAAAAACGTAGAAAGGCCTCAATTCACAGCCATGATGCAGTACTTGCGAGACGGCGATACTCTGCACGTCCATTCCCTCGACCGCCTGGGAAGAAACATGAACGATTTGCGCAATACGATTGAAATTTTACAACAAAGAGGCGTTGCAGTCCTCTTTCATAACGAGAACATAAAATTCGAAGGAAAAAGCCTCAACCCGATCAATAACCTTCTCTTCAACTTGATGTGTTCTTTTGCAGAGTTTGAGCGCTCCGTTCTTTTAGAAAGGCAAAAAGAAGGAATCGCTGTGGCCAAATTGCAAGGAAAATATAAGGGAAGAAGGCCTGCGCTCTCATCAGAGCAGACCATCGAGGTAAAAAACCTCATCGCCCTTGGTGTTTCAAAAACACGAATTGCCAAGCAATTTCGGATCAGCCGAGAAACCGTTTATCAAATCATACGCAAACACAACCTTGGAATTTGATCGATCATATAAAGAGGCACAGAAAGCACATTTCCATCAAAAGAAAGAGGTTTTTGAGAAATGCGAATCCCTAAAGGAGATTTTTTCTCCTGCATAAACTGAGACAACGATTTTAAATGCCCATGAGGCCCAGCTTTCACCTCCACAGGAATGATTTGAGAGCCTACAGTGATCACATAATCGACCTCTGCAGAGCTCCCCTTTTTTTCCCTTTCCCAAAAGAACAGCTGTTCTTCTCGAAAAAAGTCAGCGTACGCAAGAAACTCTTGCCCTACGAATTGTTCCGCCAAAGCCCCTGCATTTATTTGGATAAGATCGGAATGAAAAATTTTTTCAGAATCCACGCGCAACGCTCTTTGGGCAAGACCAATATCTAAAAAGATAGGTTTAAATCGATTCCGTTTCTGCTGAGCCGCAAGAGGAATTCCTGTCGCCGAGCTTGCCAGTGTTGTATGGATAATGCCAGCCCATTGGAGTTGTTCAATGGCGTATTTTAATTCCCGCGATCTCATATGCGGATCAATCTCCGAATACTGGAACTGTTTTCCAATCTGTCTAGGAATGCTGTCAAAGGCGAGGCGCAGATATTTTTGCTCCGCCTCTGTAGCATATTTACCAAAATCCGCAGCGTACGTCGCTAAGAGAAGATCTTGAATGCGATGCGTCTCCAAAAAAGATTTTGTCATTGAATATTCACTGACAACTGCGGGCATGCCTCCTACAAAAAAATATTCTCGCGCTCTTTGTATCCATGCAAGATGCTCTGGCTCGCTTAAAGGATTTTCTACCGTGCAATTTTCAAGATCTTCCCTTCCAAGACCTATAGCAATAGAAAATTCTTTAAAAGAGAGGGGTTTTAAATAAACAAACTGCACGCGTCCAACAGGAAAAGAAAATTTGCCATGTATTAAAGCAAATTCCAGAAGAGAGCCGGCTCCAATCACATGAAGATCAGGAAGATCCTCCTTAAAATATCTGAGAGCCGTAATCGCTTTGGGGCAATTTTGAATTTCATCCAGAAAAAGAAGCGTTTTTCCAGAGCGAATCGGTCTTTTTGTTAAAAGCTCCAATTTTTGCACAATCTCTTGCGCCTTCAGAGTTTCAAAGCAAGCGATCGCTTCTGGTTGCGACTCAAAATTAACCATTTCAAATGTTTCAAAATGTTTTCCTAGCTGCTCAATAACATACGTTTTCCCAACCTGACGAGCCCCTCGAAGCAACAAAGGATATCTGCGCTGGCGCTCCTTCCAGGACAATAAATCTTTTTCTAACTCCCTTCTCATATCCAATCCTATGGTTGTACTTACAGGGTTAGTATTGTCATAGGTCTGGATATAAAGCAATCAAGAGCCGAGACAATCACATTCGTCGAAGAAAAGAATATCTATGAATTCCAAAATTAACTTTGCAACCATTCACATTACATATAATGTTTTTGTTTTTCATCGCATTCATAAAACAATCCTTATGTCGAACGTGAATACATCCTAGACTAGATTCATAGCTATGGCCAACACAGTCAAAGCTTTCCCAATAGAAGCAACGTTGTATTTTTTTTAAAAAACAGTCAAAAATCATAGACCCTCCAGAATGAGGGGCTCTATTCAAGGGAGTGGAACAATCTAGACACAATTGATCTTCCTTTATGCCATAATTAAACAGATTCATAGATTTTATAAAAACAAGTCTCATTATCCACCCCAATAAAAAAATGTAACTTCTCAATAAGTCCTGGCGCAGCGCAAGAATTCTTCATGGAGGTCTGATTCAAAATTAGGGGCAAGTTTCAATTTTACGGCTACGCTCCCTAATAGTTGTCGCTAGTGGGTCGATATTTCCAAGGTCGCC
>CAIPFQ010000210.1 GCA_903864395.1 uncultured Chlamydiae bacterium
ATACAAATTGTGATCCAGATCCGATTGACTATGTGATTGCATGTAATGATGACGCTTTGAAGAGCATTAAGGTTGTTCTCTCTGCACTGACCCAAGCGATCATTGATCAAAAAAATGATATGGCGTTGCCTTCTGTAAAAGGCGATAGCGATTCTGAAGAAGGTGTTTCTGAAGAAGACGGCGATTCGGAGAAATAATATGACGAAAGAAATATCATCTGAGATGATTAGAGAGTTGCGTGAGCGGACAGGCGTTGGGATGGGTAAATGCAAAGAAGCTCTAGTGTTGTCTGAGGGCGACATGGAAAAAGCGATTGATCATCTTCGTAAAGTGGGGATGGCGGCAGGTGTTAAGAAAGAAGGGAGAGAGACAAAAGAGGGTCTGATTCTCGTTTCTGAAGATAAGCAGGCTTTAGTGATCGCAGAGGCGAATGTTGAAACGGATTTTGTAGCGCAAAATGATCGTTTTAAGCATTTTCTTCATGATGTCGTGAAACAGGCCTTGGAAACGAAGCCGAAATCTCTCGAAGACTTTGTTTTGCAGCCTTATTACAAAGATCGTTCCATCACGATTGATCAGTATCGCAACTTGGTGATACAGGCTTTAGGAGAAAACATTCAGCTCCGTAGGGTAGAGGTCATTCATCGGCATCCGAACAGTTCTTATGGGATTTACTCTCACATGGGTGGTAAGCTTGTTGTGATCGTAGAAATTGAGGGAGCTTCGGATCAAGAAGCGATTGCGAAAGAGATTGCGATGCATGCTGCGGCGGAAAGTCCCGATTTCTTGAAGCCAGAAGAGGTTCCTGCGCATGTGATGGCGCGCGAAGAAGAAATTGCCCGTGCGACAGTCGAGGGGAAACCTGCGAATATCGTTGATAAAATTGTTGCAGGAAAAATTCGAGCTTTTGTCGATCAAGTGTGTCTCGTTCACCAAAAGTATGTGAAAGACAACAGCGTGACTGTACAGCAATTTTTAGATATTTGTGCAAAGAAAGTGGGCAAGCCTCTTTCGATTCGTTGTTTCTGGCGTTGGAAGGTTGGGCAATAGCCTATGCATAAAAGTGCCTATAAACGAATCTTGCTCAAACTTTCGGGTGAGGCGCTTATGGGCGAGCATAAATTTGGGGTTGACCCAGAGGCGTGCAAAAAAATCGTCGTCCAGGTTCAAGAACTCACTCATCTCGGTGTTCAAGTAGGCGTTGTCATTGGTGGCGGTAATATTTTCCGCGGGGCCCAAGCCGTTAGTTCTGGGATGGCGCGTACGCCTGCGGATCATATTGGGATGCTCGCAACGCTCATTAATGGCATTGCTTTGCAACAAGCTTTTGAGACAATTGGTTGTGAGAGTCGCATTATGAGCGCAATTCCATGCGATGTGATGGCAGAGCCGTATTCTTGGAAAAATGCGTTAAAATACCTCGACAGAGGGGTTGTTCTTATTTTTGTCGGAGGGACAGGAAATCCCTATTTTACAACCGACTCAGCAGCGGCTCTGCGCTCTCTTGAAATTCAAGCAGAAATTCTTCTTAAAGCGACGAAGGTCGATGGCATTTACGATAAAGACCCGTTAAAATACCTGGATGCGGTAAAATTTAAAACAGTGAGTTATTCTGAAGTGCTAGCGCATGAGTTGCAGGTGATGGATCCTACAGCGATTGCGTTATGTCGTGAAAACAGAACTCCGATTTGTGTATTTAATGTGTTTGCTGAACATGCGCTCAGGCGTGCTGTTTGTGCAAAAGATGTAGGAACGTTTGTGGAGGGAAAATGAGCGAAATTGATAATCAAGTAAAAGCGGCTATGCAGGCTGTATTGGATCATTTAAAAACAGATTTGAAGGGATTGCGTACAGGGCGTGCGAATGTTTCGATCCTTGACAAGGTGCATGTGGATGTATATGGCTCACAGACGCCCTTAAAAGCGTTGGCTAACATTAACGTGCCAGAGCCTCGATTAATTGTTGTAACGCCGTTTGATCCGAGTCAGATTTCTGCGATCGCAAAAGGCATTGAAGTGGCGAATTTAGGTGTCCACCCGATTGCCGATGGAAAAGTGGTGCGCGTGCCGATCCCTCCGCCAGATGAAGCCTTGCGCAAACAAATAGCAAAGCAGTGCCGTGAATTGGGAGAAAAATCGAAAGTGGCTTTGCGCGAAGTGCGTCGTAAATTTAATGAATTGGTGCGCAAACAAAAAGCGGAAGGGATTCTCCCTGAGGATCAAATGAAAAAAAGTGAGAAACATATTCAGGATGCAACGGATCGGTTTTGCAAGGACGTTGATACTGTGTGTGCCGAGAAGGAAAAAGAGATTCTCACGATATAGCTTGCACTAAATTAGGCTGATAGCGTAGAATTACGCATGTCGCAAATGACCGGCCCCGTCGTCTAGCCCGGTCTAGGACACTAGATTTTCATTCTAGTAACACGGGTTCGAATCCCGTCGGGGTCATTTGAGACTTTAGCTCAGTGGTAGAGCATCTCACTTTTAATGAGAGGGTCGATGGTTCGAACCCATCAAGTCTCAAATCCTTTTTTCTAGCTAGAAACAGCGAGGACATTGGCAGAAGAGATCAACTTTTGATCGGCTAATATTAATGGGAGTGTTGCTCATAACTCCCTTTCGTTAGTGAATGTACGCAATTTCTTATTTTCAATCGAAGTGTCAAATAGTCCGATATTCTCTTCTTGGTGTTTATTAATTCCTGCATATTCAAGAGAGGCATCTTCATATTGCTTAAAGCCGAGAACGGCGTCATTCATGCGAGAACTGTTAAAGACGTCAAGGTCGACGAGGAGCTTAAAGTCTTGTTTTGTAAGGCTGGTTA
>CAIPFQ010000211.1 GCA_903864395.1 uncultured Chlamydiae bacterium
TGGCTATTTTCATAATTCCGACATTCGCTCCTGATGGATTCACTGATTTCACGATGACTGTTGAAGACTCCGTTTCCCGAGTCGGTGTCGGAATAATGAAAATGGCCATCTAGTGACGCCCTTTTGCCATTAATTGACGAATCTGTGGGATCGCACTTTTTCTCAAAAACCACTCTGCCACATCTTTGGGGAGGTAAATCCTTACCTTCAGTTCTTTAGTGGTTCCTTTTGGTCTGCCAGATCCATCTCGCTTACCGCCTCGTCCCTTAACATTTTTTTCAATGCGTGGGGATAAATTGTTATTAAGCCTGTGCTTGATGAATTCCCTTAAATATTTCGGATAATTTTCGACTACCTCTTTTGCAGATTCTCCCCCATATTCGACATCGGGGTATTTTTTATGGCTAAAGACCCAAGCGTTCACATCCTTCTCGAACCATGGCTGTATCTCTCCAACTTCCTCAAGAGCTACCTTGAGGTGTTCTTCTATTTCTTTTTTGGTGGCCATTTTAAACCCTCCTCTTTAAATATTCGTTCGGTTTTTTTCACGCAGTGAGGAATTACTTCCCCTCCTTTCGTGTTTTTTCCGTGTGTAATTTTGATAGAACACATAATATTCGTCTCGCTCATTCAGCAAACTATAGTCGAATCCAGACTTTTTTAGACTCCATCCAACAATCTTTATGAGACGACGAAATTCTCTTTCGTCCATCGGTTTAAATGCCATGGCAGCCCCTTTTATCTGAATTTTAGATTATTTAGGATAAGAAATCAAATAAATTCAATTTCCATCAACACTCAGTCGCTTCGCCAAGACGGTTAAATAATTACGCTTCTAAATAAGACGCATGAAGAATTTAGCAACATTCTTATCTTCAGGTATTTTTATCTTCACCTCGCTGAGCGATCACTCCTCTGGTCTCTTCCCAGCGATACAGCCAAAATGGCTTTGACACAAAGGGTTTTTCTTCGAAAATAAGCCGCCCCTTTTTCTCAGACACAACCAACGAGATTCCATCGGGAACCTCAAAGTGCTGATTCCCCTCAAAACAAACATCTTGCGCAATAAATTCAGAGCACCCCTTCAAATCAATCTGCAAAGACTCTTTGCGCACCCAAGCCCCCTTCCAAAAAGGGGCGCTTTTACCCCAATCGACGCCGCGATTGCGCACGGTCACGCCTCGCAACACGCAACGGCCCGTCTGATCCGAATAAACAAGACGCCTTGCCGCATCGAGGGCGCCAAGCGGCTGCTCAGAGCGAATCGCCAGAGAGCCAGAAAGATTCAGATTTTTTATCTCTAAATCAACAATCTCCACCTCCACCTCAGAGCCTAAAGCTAGATTGCCGCAAGAAATTTTTTGCGCAATCAACGCATACAAAGGGCCGAGAGCCGGGTGATAAAGAAAAGCTACGTCGGGCCCTGCCTCCAAATATTTTTCCAAAGAATATTTTTCTGGCAAAGAAAAGCCGCATCGAACTTCCAACAGCTCGCGCGCCGCTTGAAGCTGCATGTAAAAACACTCCTCGGGAGTCTCTCGCAACGCTCCCCCAGGAACAAAAGCCTTTTTCGCCGTTGCAATGGTTTTGTGGCGATGGTTGTACGTCACAAACGTCGATTGCGGCTTTTGCTTTTCCACAAATACGTCGGCAATATTTTGCATCGTCGATTCAAGCCGAGCCATTTTTGTTCGATGCACCTTTCCACAAAAACTCGTGTACGAGGCCTCTTTAAAATTCGCCAACAACCCAGGGAACGGACAAATTTTTACAGCGCGCTCTACCGCCCTCAGATCGGCAAATAAAATGTTCGTGTTCGAAGAGAATCGAGAATAAGGCTCCCCTTCCTTTAAAGGAAGGTCTACAATGCCATATTTCTCAAAATCGCAATACTCAATGTTTGTCAGCGCTAAATCGCCATTTTTCTTCTCAACCACCACGTTCACACCCTCAGCTGCTTGGACAATGCGAGGACAAGACGCAAAACCAAAAACAGCGCGCCGATTCACACCCAAGCCAAAAAAAGTTAAAAGCCCATAGTCGAGCCCAGCGACAGGATTGTTAATCTGCCGAACCAAGGCCAACTCTTTTCCCTGCGATACAAGCCACTGAAAAGCACCAGAATCAAGAGCCCTCTTCCATAAAGCCCCGTGCCCTCCAGGTTTCAATAAAAGCGTAAAAGCCCCAAGCAAACACCAATTCCCCTGAGTGTCCACAGAAGGGACCAAAGGCTGGGAAAAAATTTGAAACGATTCTTTGCTCCGACCAAACCACTGATGGCTCTCGCAGATGCGCAAAATGTGGCGATGATTATCTTTTTCCTCAGAGGTCATAATAGCGATCGGAATCTCTATCTGCCGCCCATAGAGCTTAAAATAAAGAAATTCGCGCGCCTGAAGATCTCGAATCAGCCCTTCGAAAAGAGGCCTCCCACCATACGCAAGCTTCGCAGCAGGCAATTCAAGCCCCGTGGATTCATCCACGAGATGAAGTCTGTCCGCAGCTCCTCCAAGGGGATACATCTCCGCCATTCTTGGCAAAGAACGAATCCCCTCTTCAATCCATTGTAAAACATCGGGAGACTCTTGTGCGATATCAATGAAATCAGGAGTGTGAAATTGAACTATCTCCGATTGCCTCTCGTCAAGGTTTCCTTCAAGGAAGGAGAGAATTTTTTCCTGGTACCCGACAATCCCACCGATTTCTTTATAAAAAGAATCCAGCACAGTCATTGTTTCGAGAAACTTTTTAAATGCAGCCGATGATAAATCGCCTCCAGAGGAGAGCCGTTCCATCTGTCCAATTGCAATCACCTGCTTACACGCCACCTGCTCTGACAGTGTCGCCTTTGCCAGGCCCATGTGAAAGGAGGGCGATCGACGCAAAAACTCCATAACCGTTGGAAACGCATTGAGAATCAAAAGTCGCTCTTCTTCCGAGGCTGCGCTGCGCAACGGTTCACTCAAAAATTTTAGCTGAGCCCTCATTTTTTCACTCTCCTTCGCCAAGGAAAAATGTGCCAGGGAAAGAGCAAAAAACACAAGAAATCATTTTTCCTCGGATTCTTTTTGACTATTAACTTGCAAAACAGTTAAAACGGTAGATTAACTCGACTTTGCAACTTTTTTGGGTTGGATGCCTCGGGAGATTTGTTCTCGGGGGCGTTATTTAAATCGGGAAGGGGTTAAAAACCCCTGCCTGGTTTAAATAATCGCCCAGTTCGACCATAGGTCGAACGTCCGGGGGCAA
>CAIPFQ010000212.1 GCA_903864395.1 uncultured Chlamydiae bacterium
GTTGTAATTGCGGAAACAGTAAGGGATCATTGGGGGATAGAAAACAGTCTGCACTGGAGACTCGATGTTGTTTTTAGGCAAGATAAGTCTCGATATCGAGATCGGGTAGGAGCTAGCAACCAAGCCGTAATCTACAAAATAGCGTTAAACGCGCTTTTACGAGAGGACTCTTTGAAAAAGGGGGTCGCAACCAAACAGTGTGCAGCGGCCTGCAATCCCAAGTACAGAACTCAGGTATTAAAAAAATTGTTCTGATTTCCTGTGCCCTGCTCAAAACAAACATTTGTCTGTTTTGAGCATAACTCGACTTTGCAGCCCACAAAAGTTGCAAAGTCGAGCATTAAGACATTCACGACAACCTACCATAAACATCTTCAAAGCGAACAATGTCATCTTCGCCGACATATTCTCCGACCTGCACTTCGATCATTTCGAGCGGCACCTTGCCTGGATTTTCAAGCCGATGCATCGCCGATTTCGGAACATAAATACTTCCATTTTCGTGAACAATCTCAATTTTATCTCCGATCGTTACACGCGCAGTGCCTGTCACGACAACCCAATGTTCGCTGCGATGGTAATGAAGCTGCAAACTCAATCTTTCTCCAGGGCGCACGGAAATCCGCTTGATCTTATAGCGAGACTCTTCTTCAAGAACGGTGTAAGAGCCCCAAGGGCGATCGACTTTTTTATGCTCAAGGGTCTCAGGGCGCCCTTGCGCCGCAAATTTTGCGACCAAGATTTTTACGAGCTGGGACTGTCCTTTTTTCGCAACAAACAGGGCATCTTCCGTATCGATGATCATTAAATCTTCGATTCCAAGCGTTGCAATGAGTCTACGCCCCCCAATGACAAGGCTGTTTTTGGTGTCGGTGGCTTGAATGGAGCCTTGAAACGCGTTGCCCATCGGATCTTTTTCCATGATCTCATGAACGCTATCCCAAGAGCCGACATCGGACCAAGAAAGATCCATGGGCATCACGCGAGCGGCCTCAGTTTTTTCCATGAGCGCATGATCGATCGATACAGAGGGGAGCGTTTCAAAAACAGCTTCAATCTGAGCTAAAGAAAGCTGTTCTAAGGTGGCTATTGCGGCGGAATGTTTTTTACACTCGCGCCAAAAAGTTTTGCCTTGGAGCAAAAACATCCCTGCGTTCCAAAAATACGAACCGCTTTCTAGATAAGCGGCTGCCTGTATAAGGGGCGGCTTTTCAATAAAAGCTTCAATGGGGTAAGGCGCTAATTTTTGCTGATTGGCTCGGATATACCCATAGCCTGTCTCTGGTCTTGTCGGGCGAATCCCAAACGTGACAATTGACCCTTCAAGGGCTGCCTCTAGAGCGCTTTGCACCACTTCTAAAAAACGCTCCTTCGGGGCAATCAGGTGATCGGAGGGGCAAACCAAAACAGGCTCATCCAAAGAAATCCCTCGCTTTTCCTGGAGGTAGCGGAGACCTAAAGCAATCGCTGCTGCGGTGTTTTTCGCTATTGGCTCGATGACAAGCTGCGCGCGCAATTTTGGATCGACCGCCGCCATCTGACAGCTTACGATAGGGGCGCACTCTCGACTGGTCGCGACTAAAATATTTTCGACGCCACATTCTGGAAGAAAGCGGCGCACGGTTTTTTGAAGAAGCGAGCCTCCTTCGCCAAATTGAAGGCACTGCTTAGGGTGACGGCTGCGCGAGAGGGGCCAAAGCCGACTGCCGCTGCCGCCTGCAAGAATCAGGATTTGCATAAAATTTTTCCCATTTTGTCTCTACAAACAATTGATACTCTAGATCAAAGCGCTCCCGACTAAATTGGAGAGCGTGCGCTCGAATTTGTTTTGCGTCAAAGGCGCTCTCCTCTTTTTCAAACTGTTCGATCGCAGCGCACAGGCTCTCTTGCGTCTGTTCAGAAAAAAAAAGCCCAGAGACGCCCTCTTTCACAGTTTCCAAGGCGCCTCCTTTGCCGAAAGCAATGACAGGGGTGCCTGCTGCCTGCGCCTCAACGGGGGCGATGCCGAAATCTTCTTCCGCAGCAAAAATAAACGCCCGTGCGCGCGCCAAAAAGCTTTGTACGGCCTCGCCGGCAAGAGTTCCGAGAAATTCCACATTTTTCCCCGCGAGCTCTTGGATTTTGTCCCTCTCTGGGCCATCGCCAATGACAACGAGATGTTTTGAAGGGAATTTTTGAAAGGTTTTGACGATAAGATCGACTTTTTTGTAGGGAACAAGCCTTGAAACAGTGAGATAAAACCCCCCCCTTTTTTCTCTGTTTTGAAAAGGGTGAATGTCTACGGGAGGATAGATCACTGTGGAGGGTCTGCCGTAGGCATTTTGAATTCTTTGTCCGATATACTGAGAATTTGCAATGAAGTGATCAACGCCGAAAGAGCCAGCGTAGTCCCACTTGCGCATAGAGCGCAAAAGGCACTCGGCAAGCCACCGTTTTGCTCCTGTCATATTTCTTAAATATTGTTCTTTCAAATCCCAAGCGTAGCGCATGGGGGTATTGCAATAGCAGATATGAAGCTGTTCTTCGTGGGTGCGTACATTTTTCGCTGCCGCATGAGACGATGAGAGAATCAAGTCAAAAGGGCTTAAATCAAAGCGTTCGATCGCTTTTGGAAACATTGGCAGGCATTGGCGGTATATTTTTTCAATCCGAGGGATTTTTTGCAAAAAAGAGGGGCAAACATCGACACTTTTCCAAAAGCTATTTTGGATATAGCCAGCGTCTTTCAAAAGAACGTAAAGAGGGCTTGGGTAAAGACCGTACATAGCCTCCAACACCTTTTCTCCACCCCCCAGACCTACGAGCCAGTCGTGTACAAGAGCTGTCTTTCTTGCCATATTCAAGACATCCTAGCGACCCAACTCCTTTTTCGATACTTTTTTAAAAAAAATTTTACACATCAAGGAAATAGCGTGTGTGGCGCAGCTCTCCTACCTTAACGAGAGCTTTTTTTTTCGACGAGATCGGCAAGGTCTCGTGTTGCAGTGGCTCTTGTAGTTTTTGTGATCGCAATATATTTTTCAGCGCTCATGCCTCCTTGAAAACCATCCACGCCCGCTACAAACATCCGCAATAATACTTTTTGTTGTCGAGGATTGAGTTTTCCTTCAACTCGACTTTGCAGCTTTTGTGGGCTGCCTGCCTTGGCTATTTGCCCCCGGACTTTCGACCTATGGTCGAACTGGGCGATGATTTAAACCAGGCAGGGGTTTTTAACCCCTTCCCGATTTAAATAACGCCCCCGAGAACAA
>CAIPFQ010000213.1 GCA_903864395.1 uncultured Chlamydiae bacterium
CATCGCATGCAGCCTGTGGCTGCCAATGCCCTTTTAAAAACCTTGGAAGAGCCGGCGCAAGATACGACGATTCTTCTCTTAACGTCTGCGCCGCAAGAAATCCTTCCCACGATTGCCTCGCGCTGCGCCTTCATTCGGTTTTTGCCCCTCAAAGAAGAAGAGGTAGCTGCAATTTTAAAATCCAAAGGATTGTCAGAATCGTTTGCAAAAATGAGTCACGGCTCCGCTGGCAAAGCGTGCGCCCTAGCAGAAAATACCCATTCACAAGACACTTTGTGGAAAATTCTTTCAGAGCGTCCCAACTATTTTGAATTGGCGGCTTTGTTGGAAAAAATCGAAAAAGAGATCGAAACGGAAGACCCTCTTCAATATAGCCTCCGCGTGGAACAAATTTTTGCCGCGATTCTCATGTGGCACCGAGACGCTTTGGCTAAGCACTATGGCGCCCCTTCTCTTCTTTTCGCGCCCTCTTGTGAATCTCAGACAGAAAATTTTGAGCTTACCAGGATGGAACGGCGTGTCGAGACAGCAAGGCTGGCATTTTCTCGCAACATCCGTCTTTCCCAATGCCTTCACAGTGTTTTTAAATCAACTTCCCCGACCAATTGAGTTTTTTGCGCAACGTTGCAAAATATTCATGGCGATGTAAATTCACAATGCGAAAAGGATTTTGCGAGCGCTGAATCGAGATTTTTTGTCCGCTGGTCAAAACCCAGCTTTTTAATCCATCTGCGCGCACATCGATGGGATCGTAAGGGCTGAGATATTCGACTTGAATGACGTGGTTTGCGGTCAAGACAATAGGGCGATTTGAAATTGTGTGGGGGCAGATCGGCGTGATGACAATTGCGTCGAGAGCTGGCGCCAAAATAGGCCCTCCTGCGGCTAAAGAATAGGCTGTAGAGCCCGTTGGCGTTGCAATGATGATGCCATCGGCCACAAAGGTGTTGATCGGAATCCCATCCATGCTGATAGCCAGCTCGATCAAGCTTTGATTTTTCGCTCGGTGAAACACGATGTCGTTGACGGCGCGTAAAGAATCGGGTTGCTGTGGGCTTTTTCCTTCTAGTGCTAGGCGATGATCGATCGTATAGGCGTTATTTAAAAGATCTTCCAAGCTTGAAAAAATATCGGACGAGGGAATGTCTGCCATAAATCCTAAATGACCGAGATTGATCCCAAGAATCGGAACGTTTAAATGAGAAAACTGGTGGCTGATGCGCAGCAGTGTTCCATCGCCTCCCATGGAAATGAGAAAGGTAATTTTTTTAGGATCGACCGACGAGAGGGGAAGGGCGCCAATCAGAGAGGCTTTTTCATCCTCTGCCGCGACTTGCACCCCTTTTTTTTCAAAAAATTCGCGAATTTGTACAGCGATCTCAAACGAGTGTTTTTTCTTTTCATTGGGAAATAAGGCAATGATCATAAAAGTTCCTGGATAATGCGCTTTGCAATGGATGGAGCATCGAGCTCTAGTTCTTGGATGAGTTCCCCATGGCTGCCAAACTGCACCCAGGTGTCGGGGATTCCGAAATTGAGGACTTTTGTCCCTCTATGGCCTTGCGTCATGAGAAAATGATTAAAAATCATCCCAAAGCCGCCATTAAGAGAGTGCTCTTCTAGCGTCGCAACACAAGAATAGTTAGGGATCATGGCATGAAAAAATTGTGCGTCTAATGGTTTTACAAACACGGGATCGACAATCGCAGCGTCGAGTCCTTGAAGAGAAAGAATTTCTTTGACCTTGAAGGCCGCTTGATAGGTATGCCCTAGAGCAATGAGCAAAATGGTTGTCCCAGGAGACAGAAGTTCAGCTTTCCCCATAGGGCGCTCTGTCAGGGGTTTTTCTATTTCTTCCGTCTCGAGATTTGGGTAGCGGATGGCGCAAGGCCTTTGCCAAGAAAAACTACTTTCAAGCAACTCTTTTAACACATGGCCATTTCTCGGTTGCGCGATCACCATATTTGGCATGGCGTTTAAGAAGCTTAAATCATAAATGCCATGGTGAGTGCTTCCGTCAGGGCCCGAGATAGAGGCGCGATCGAGCGCGAATACGACGGGGAGCTCTTGCATGCATACATCTTGAAAGAGATTGTCAAAGGCTCTTTGAAGAAAGGTGGCGTAAATACAAGCAACGACTTTGATTTTTCCCCCTAAAGCGAGCCCCCCTGCAAACGTCACTGCATGTCCTTCTGCAATCCCGACGTCGATGCATTGATTCGGCAGTTGTTCCATGAAATCATCGAGACAAGATCCTGCCGAGGTTGCGGGGGTGATGCAGACGAGATGGGGATCTTTTTTTGCCATGGCAAGAAGATGCTTTCCAAAAATTTTTGGAAAGGTTGGACGGTTTGAAGGGCTTGGCAAAAATTTCCCACTGCATACATCAAAAGGTTTCACTCCGTGATAGGGCGTGGGGTTGGCCACTGCAATCGGCATTCCCTTGCCCTTCACGGTCAACACATGCAGCAAGACAGGATAGGGCAAATCTTTGAGGGATTCGAGCGTCTCAATGAGCTCTCCAAGGTTATGCCCATCAAGGGGGCCTCGATACGCTAGGCCAAACCCTTCAAAAAAGGAAGCGGAGCTATTTTCTGGCTTCTGGGTACAGAGACGCTCTAAAATATCTTTGATGTTGCCGACGTTTTTTGAAATCGACATCGCGTTATCGTTTAAAATAGCGAGAAATCGGGGCATTTTTTTAGGGATATTATTCAAAGCTTCCAACGTAAGACCGCATGTGAGGGAGGCGTCTCCTAAGATGGGGAGAATATGCTCCTTTCCTCCGCAAAGATCGCGCCCCTTGGCAACGCCTAAAGCCAAAGAGAGCGCAGTTCCCGCATGGCCTGCGAAAAAATGATCGTGCTCTGATTCTTTTGGATGGGTAAACCCGCAGAGCCCTTTATATTTGCGGATCTGATCAAATTTCTCGTTTCTTCCTGTGAGCAGTTTATGGGGATAGCTTTGGTGGCTTACATCGAAAATAAATTTATCTTGCGGGGATTTAAATGCGCGATGCAAAGCGATCGTTAATTCAACGATGCCGAGGTTGGAGGAGAGGTGGCCTCCATTGACAGACATGATCGCGATGATCCGTCTTCGGATTTGTTGCGCAAGCTCTTTTAGAGCGTTTAGGGAAAGAGTTGAGAGATCTTCCGCGATCAAAATGGGACATCCTCTCCTGCAAAGGCTTCAATTTGCGGCTTATTGTCTGAGGAAAGAAGAGTCTCTCCCGAGGGCCCCTTGACGATTTGGTCGATTTTTTGCTCCGCGCTCTTGAGCTGCTTTTCGCAATAGCGCATGAGTTTCTCTGCTTGTTCGAAGAGATATAACGACTCTTCGAGGGAAATTTTATTTCCATTCATGCTCGCGAGAATTTTTTCTAAGCGCTCGTGCGCCTCTTCAAAGGAAGGATTTTCTTTATGGGTCATTATTTTTTATTTCCACAGAGGTTACAAAAGCCCCAACACGACCGTCGTGCAGAAGGGCGAAAATTTTTTGGTTTGGCTCCATTGCCTTAGCCGACAAGATAATCGAAGACTCTTTTTCACAAAAGAGAATCGAGTATCCTTTTTTTAAAAGATGGTTGGGATCGAGCGAGCGCAAATGTTCCCAAAGACCATAAAGCCTTTGTTTTTTTTCACGCAAAGAGGAGCGCAGGGTCATTTCAAACCTTTCTTTGAGGGGCGTTAGCTTTTCTCTGGCCAATCGGATGCGATTTGAGGGCTTGAGCAGCTCAAGGGAGACTCTCGCGGCGTCAATTTGCTGAATCTGCTGCGATAGGAGGCGATAAGGGGAGCTAAAGAGGGGGTGGTGACGTAGGGCTAAAAGGTGCCCCTTTTCTTGGGAAATCCTTTGGAGGGTTCTTTGCCGTGTGGTTTGGCGCGCTTCGGTTAAAAATTTTATGAGGTGAGATGTTTCGGCGACGGCGATTTCTGCGGCCGCTGAGGGGGTGGGCGCACGGACGTCGGCGACCCAATCGGCAATGGTAAAATCTGTTTCGTGACCGACCGCGGAGATGATGGGGATTTTTGATTCAAAAATGGCTCTTGCGACGATTTCTTCGTTGAACGCCCAAAGATCTTCAATGCTTCCGCCTCCGCGCCCTACAATGAGCAGGTCAGCTAAGCGGTGTTGATTGAACTCCGCGATGGCGGCAGCGATCTCTGGGGCGGCTTTTTCTCCTTGGACGCGAACGGGATTTACGAGGATATGCGCACCGGCAAAGCGTCTTTTGAGGACATGGAGCATATCGCTAAGGGCGGCACCTGTCGGGCTGGTGACAAGGCCAATGCGCTGAGGAAATTTGGGAAGATTTTTTTTTCTCTCTGGCTGAAACCAGCCGCGCGCTTGGAGCTGTTCTTTGAGCTGATGGAACTTGATGAGAAGCTCTCCCAATCCTAAGAATTGAAGCTCTCGGATGATGAGTTGATATTGTCCCCTTGGGGCATAGAGACTGATTTCTCCCTTGGCGATGACTTGATCTCCATCTTTAGGCATGCGAGCGAGCTGGGACGCATTGCCTCGAAACAGGACGGCGGAAATTTGCGCTCCTGCGTCTTTCATGCTAAAATAGAGGTGCCCTGAGGACTGAAGTTTAAAATTGCTGATTTCCCCTTTGATCGCGAGGGTGCGGAAATTTGTTTCTAAGACTGCCTTGATGGCAGAGGTTAATTCTGTTACGGTAAAAATCGTCAAGATGGGCCCCTGGGAAAGGGCGATTTTCTCTGAAATCGGCATAAAAAGCAAACTTCTTGCCAAGAGCGTTTCAATTCTATATCCTGGGAGGGAAAATATGAATAAAAGCTTTACCGTGATTGGAAACTGGAAGATGCATAAGACGGCGCGTGAGGCCGTTGATTTTCTAGAAATTCTAATGCCTCAAGTCAGAGGATGCCAAGTAAATATTTTTATTGCGGCTCCTTGTCTTTTGATTGGAAGTGCCGTGCAGGGGGTTAAAAACTCCAGCGTAAGGATCGGCGCGCAAAACATGCATGAGGAGAGAGAGGGGGCGTTTACGGGGGAAGTTTCGGGTGTGATGCTGAAGGAGGCGGGGGCCTCGTTTGTGATCCTGGGGCATTCCGAGCGGCGAGAGCTGTTTGGGGAGACTGATGAGCGGATCGAAAAAAAGGTTCATCGCGCGCTGGGATGCGATTTGACGCCTGTTCTTTGCGTGGGGGAGAGTTTGGAGGCGAGGGAAGCGGGGAAGACGGAAGAGGTGCTTCAAAAGCAGCTTCATAGCTCTCTTCGCCATCTGCCGCAGGAGGCGTTTAAAAACTTGATGATCGCTTATGAGCCTCTTTGGGCAATTGGGGTGGGGCTTTCAGCGAGGGGGGATGTGGCGCAGGAGGCTCATGCGTGGATTCGAAAATGTTTAGAGCGGCTTTGTGGAAAAATGGCGGCCTCTCTCCCTATTCTTTATGGGGGTTCGGTGAAAAAGGAGAATGCAAAAGAGCTTTCTTCTCAAAGGGACATCGATGGTCTTTTGGTGGGAGGAGCTTCTTTAGAAGCGTCTTCTTTTGTTTCAATTATCAATCAACTTAACTGGCAGAAAAAAACATGACAATTTCTTTTTACATTCTTTTATTTTTGTTTTTGCTTTTGGCTTCGATTCTTTGTCTTGTCATCTTGATTCAGGAATCTAAAAGTCTTGGGCTTGGCGCTTCGTTTGGCGGAGACACGAGTGATTCGCTCTTTGGCACTTCGACAGCTGAGGTATTGAAGCGAGTGACTGCATACTTATCGGGTGCATTTTTGATCGGCTGCCTGGTTCTTTCTTTGTGGAGTGCCTCTTTGGGGCGGAAAGCGCACGGTGTCTTTCAGCCGTCTGTGGAAATGAGGGAATCGGGAGGGGAGTCGTGAAACTTCCTTTGCGCTGTTACGGCGATCCGATTTTAAGAAAGAAGGCAGAGCCTGTTGTCTCGATTACCCCAGAAATTGTTCAGCTTGCGCACGACATGATTGAGACGATGCAGGCCAGCCACGGAGTCGGTCTTGCCGCGCCACAAGTGGGTCATTCTTTGCGCTTGTATGTATTTTGCGATGAGATGGAAGATGCTGAGGGCCATTCGGAACTAGGGCCTCCTCAGGTGGCTATCAATCCTGTGATTTCTCATCCTTCGAAGGAGATGGAAGAGTCGATGGAGGGGTGTCTTTCGATTCCTGGCATCCGGGTGCATGTGAGCCGTCCGAGATCGATTCATATTCGCTATCAAAATCTTGTGGGCGCGTGGGTGGAGCAAGAGCTTGTTGGGTTTATTGCTCGCGTGAATATGCACGAAAATGACCACCTCAACGGCGTTTTGCACGTGGATCGGGCGCCCTCAGAGGAAAAAAAGCAAATCGCTATCCGTTTACGCAAAATGGAAAAGATGGAGATGGAGAAACATCTTTCTACCTAGGACAGATATTTATCTGTTTGACGGTAAGTCTTTTGAGTTTTTTTATTTTGACAAATGTTTTGTTGATTTATTTAAGTTGCAAAAAAAACAATAGGGTGTCGTATACTCGACTTTGCAGCTTTTGTGGGCTGCCTGCCTTGGCTATTTGTCCTCGGACGTTCGACCTATGGTCGAACTGGGCGATTATTTAAACCAGGCAGGGGTTTTTAACCCCTTCCCGATTTAAATAACGCCCCCGAGAACAA
>CAIPFQ010000214.1 GCA_903864395.1 uncultured Chlamydiae bacterium
TTGTTCTCGGGGGCGTTATTTAAATCGGGAAGGGGTTAAAAACCCCTGCCTGGTTTAAATAATCGCCCAGTTCGACCATAGGTCGAACGTCCGAGGACAAATAGCCAAGGCAGGCAGCCCACAAAAGCTGCAAAGTCGAGGGAATGGGAAAATGGGTTCGAGTGCAAATTAGCCTTGTTAGACACAAAGGTTGATAGCGAGAGACGTTTTACTGGCTATACACCAACGCCAGCTTCTAAACTTTTGCAAGAGACGTATAAGAATGCCTAAAACCCACACTGAACTTCAAGATTCGCTCCGTGAAAAAGGAGGTTTCCTTGTGTCGGCGCAGTATTTGCCCCTGAGCTAGAGGCATTCATTAGGTCTATGTAGCGAAGAAATTGGTTTTGCTTCCACCACATTTCGGCCTCGTACGCGAGGCTGATGTGATACTGTCCCTTCTTTTTTCCATAGAAAAAATCATCGTGAAATTTAATCCCAAGCGATAATTGTCCCTGTGGTCGGAACATCCATCCCTTTTCGCTGATCCCAAAAACTTCTGTTTGGAGCGAACCTGTCTCATAAAGATCCGTTTCATTGCGCCCTAGGCTAAAATAAGAGGCCAGCAAAGCACCCGATCCATCGACGAAAACATTCCACCGCTTCCCAATATCCCAAAACGCTTTGCACCCAAAAAGAGGGCCCACATTATTCGAATCGCAGCGCATATTGATGTGAGAGGAGAGAATATTTACTCCTGGGGCGGCGAGATTGCCCGAGCTATAATTGATTTGAATGAGCTGGTGAAGCCAAGCAGAGCGAAGACCAAAAAGTGGCTCAAGAGAAAAAAAGGAGCTGATTGCAGAGGGGCGACTCAAGCTTAAATCAAGAAAGGAAGCATGCAATCTCCATTGATTGGCGGCGTTGATAAAACGCGCTCCAATCAGATTTCCATCAAATGCCGAGGGCGCACTCCAAACAGAAATCATGCCAGGCCCAGGAGAGCCAGTTGTATCGAACGCAAAACTGGCTAAAGCGTGTCGATTCGTCGAATAGTAGGTGTAAAGCGCCTCCAGCGTCCAATGGTCGTAGGGAAGAATACTTCCAAATCCTAAGCGAAAGGCCGGCTCAAATTGCGAAGGGGGCTCGAAAGAGGTCAGGTTTTGCGCAAATTGCGTTTGACTGTTTTGGTAAGCGTACTCAAGCCCCTCTTCCAAAGCGTCCCACACAAGAAGCTCCAGATGAAAAAAAATCTGAGAGTCATTTTGAGACGGCATCGGCGCAGATTTTCGTCTCGCGGGCACAGAAAGTCCTGAAGCGGGATCTACCCCCAAATCACCCCAAAGACAGGTGGCAAAACAGAGAAAAAAAAGCCAATACCTCTCCATTATTTTTCCTTTGGATTCTCTTGAAATAGTCCCCCAGCTGGGGGACTATTTTGATATGCTATATAAAAAGCTCTCATCCTAAAAGTATTTGTGCGAGAAAATCCTTCTATGCTAGGAAATGCGTTCTGAATGTCTTTAGCGAGTTTCTCTATGATTTTCGTTCCCCAGCCACTCTTTTCTTGTTTTTCAACAATAATTTCACCCTTCATCAAAACCCAAGCCCCAGTGCAAAAGAGACCCCCTGAAGCGTTAAATTACCCCTTTGAGAAAACGGGAGGTAAAAAAGAGCTCCGTCCGTATAGCGGGAAAACATATTTTGTTCCCAATATTGCTGCATTTCATACAAACCTTCCAAGCGAACATGTCTTTGCTTTGCTTTTCCATAGCGATACTCCCAGCGCACCCCTGTTTTTCCCTCCAAAAGAGGCCTCCAAATCCAAAAACGCTCCTTGAAAAACACAACAGCTAGATTCACGGCTTCATTTGAAGTGTCTTGGCGGCTTATATCCATAGAACAAAGAGCGAGTGCGCTTGAGAGCTCTGCGATCACAGACCATCCCGAAAAAAACAACCACTCGGTGCCGCATCCAAAGCGAGGGCCCATCCCAAGACATTCGTTTTTAGAATACGCTGCGGAGCTCCCCATTAAAGCGGCTCCCCCTTGATAGTTGACGCGAAAATTTTGGTCGATGGAAATTCCTTTGACTCCACCGTGCAGTTTCAGTCGAAAAAAGGGAGATATTGTTTGCGCTGACGCCAGCTCAAGGTCTATCGCGTTAAAATGCATCAAAAGAACCGCTTGGGCCGAAGAATAAAGGGGCGGCGTATCGAGGTTCGCCTGAGGAGGCGTCCATAAAGGAAAAAGCCCCCCCTTCGAAAGGTCTTGCGAAAGACTTTTGTGTGAGCGTGAATAAAGCCATGTCCAGCGGATATTGAGATCCCAAAAAGGATCGATGAGACATGCGCCGAAAAGAAGCTTGAATGCAGGGCTCCAAGCCGCCTTTACGGACGATAGCTGAGCGCTCACAGAGTTTGACAAATTCGTGCTGTTCAGTGCAGCAAATTCCAAACCCTCTTCTTTCGTCTCCCAAAAAAGAAAGGCCCATTCTGCCTGAAATCTCTCATGAGAAATCGTTTTCGCGGAAGGAGGTGCAGGAGACGGACAATCTCTTTCTTTCGCCTGACGGATGGATTCGAGAATAGGGCTTTGCGCTAAAAGACTGAAGGGGAGGAAGAGGAGAAGAATTTTAATAAACATAGCCGGCCTTCACTGTCAGCCCTTGCATTTGCAAATCCCCCTGGACAGGAAACATAGCCCCTGGCGATGCGTGAGAGGTGCTGCGCCTCAATGCATTTTGCGCCCACCAATATTGCAATTCATAGGCGAGGGCAATTTCAAGAGCCGCTCTCTCCGAAACGCAGCCCTTCCAATGAAGCCCTAAAGCACCTCCAAAAGCGGGTTTCAATTGGTGCGAGCGCGTCTTCAAGAACAAAGAAAAGGGGATCGCCAAGCCGCTTCCATCCACGTTCTGATCGTTTTGACTGCGGCTCACAGAAGCTGTCGAAAAAAGGAAAGCTAGGTTCGCGTCCGCGATTAAACTCAGCCCCCAAAACATCTTCCATAAAGAGCTCATGCCAAGCAGGGGCCCTGCACCCCAGGTCTCGTTTTTAAAAGCAATTTGACTCCCTAAAAGAGAGAGTTCTACTGGAGGCACGGTGCCAGGAATGTCGGCGAAAATTGTTGAGCCATTTCCATAAGAGACATGAGAATATTGCCGAATCCAAGCCCCCTTGAGTCCTCCAAAGACGCGAAGGTCGATGCAATTAGACAGCGAACGGCTCCGACTCAGCTCCAGATCAATCGAGTTGAAATAAAGATTCCATCGCAAAAAAGCGGTGGAAAAGCGAATCTGACTCGGTAAAGAGACGCTGTAAAAAGGATAAAACCAAAAGGGAATCACGCTCGCAGGCGTCGTCGAAGAATTTTTCGCAGAAGAAGTTTCTCCCTGAACAAAGGCCCACTGAGTGGCTAATCTCCACCCGTCGAAGCCAAAGAGATAACCCATTTTCGCTTTAAAACTAGGTTTCCAATCGAAAGAGGGGATGTACGCTTTTTCTGAGAGAAAAAGAGAACTGGTACCTGAAGAAATCCCGGCAAACTCCAATCCCCATAGGTTCGATTGCCAGTAGAGAAAGTCGGCTTCTGCTAGAAAATGCCCAGATTCATCGTAAACAGGACTGATTTTTTCTGAAGAAATTTCATTTTCTTGGAATTCTTTTTTTTTAGATCCTTTGCGATACCACAAA
>CAIPFQ010000215.1 GCA_903864395.1 uncultured Chlamydiae bacterium
GAAGCTAAGGGATTAGCTGAGGGATCAGAGAAAGAAAAAATTCGGCTCGCTCAAAAACTACTGAAGAAAGCAATGTCCATGGAAGAAATTTCTGAACTTACGGGTCTTTCTTCTGAGAAAATAGAAACAATAGATTCTGAGCTCTCTACAGGGATTCTTTAACTCGACTTTGCAGCTTTTTTGGGTTGGATGCCTCTGGATATTTGTTCAAAGATTCCCTCTGGTAGGCGAATCAAGTGGCTATTCGTTTTCGTCCATTTTGCCTCTCGGTAAGAACCCTTTCCCACGAGAAGACGGCAAAATCTCAGCCATGTTGGACGAAATTAAACGGGGACCCATAGAAACCACAGAGATAAAAATTACAGAGACAAGAACTATAGGGAAGAATTTTGTGGCGTTTCTCTCTCTGCTCTGTGGTTTCTGTCTCTGTGGTTTTTTTTCTTTCTCTTTCTATGCTAGAGTTTAAACTTATTCGCCCCCTAAGCCATACCGATGTTTCAAGATCCACGCTCGCAAAGGTTCCATGTAACGCTCCTTTTCCGCATCCTTCGCCCCTTGTGTGATAAAATCGGGTCTTATCACATAATTGCCAAAATCAATTTCAACGGCTTGCGTTTCAAAAAACCAAAATTGCGCCATAAACTAGGATCTCGATTGCCAATCCCCTTCTCAATCCGTTTTTCCAAAAGCGCAGAGATCTCCTGTACTCTCTGCTCTAAAACTCCCTCGCGCAGGGCAATGAAAAGAGTTTTAGCAAAAGGCTCTGCTTTTCTTTGAAGGGCAAATCGATAACGATCTAACGGAATGGTGAAAAATCGCCCCAAAGGATCTTTGGCTTGCAGCCAAGGAAATTTTCCCTGGGTCAAGTTTAAGTGCAGATACACCAAGCCCGTCTCTTCTGGAGCCAATTCGTTCGCTAATTTGCAGCTTTCAAACAATTGAAAACTATTTTTCAAATCTTGTTTTTTAGAAGAAAAAAAACGACGCTGACGATCGAAGCGAAACAATTTTAAAACGTATTTTTCATCCTCGCTTAAAAATACATAGCATTGCAATCCCTTATCAAAGTATCGAAATTTTTGACTGAGTATTTCAGCCGCTTTTTTGTCCGAAAAAAAGGAAACAGTCTCCCACCGTGGATCTGAAGCCAATGCAGAAATTTCTATTTTTTTCCGATGAAATCCACAAGTCAGTCGCTTCACCCCCGCAGGAATCACAAGACAAACACTAATAAAGCATAAGAAAAATACCCATTTTTGCCACGTCATAACGGCTCCATCATGCGTGAAACTCTTTTTTTCAGGCAAGAGGCTTCAAGAAAAAATTGATAGAAACAAAAACTTACCTCCCTATAAGATGGTGAAAAAAACAAAAAATTAGGACACCCGTAATGTACGATCTCCCTCCTCCCCCCTCTTACTTCCAATCCTGTATTTCTCTCGCAGCTATCATTAAACTACCACCCAATCCAGGCGCTGAAATCGCTTACCAAGATTTGCGTTGCACGCCAGAGGATCGAGCCTCCATCATCGAGCTCATCACAACCATCGCGGAGAACAATAAAATCGCTCTTCTCCTCAATCAAACCCATCTTAAAAATCTAGGCGCTCAGATCAACCACGTGCACCCCCTCAAATTTCTCTCCATCTGTCTTGACAGCCCAACCATGAAGACCAATATGATTTTGATTTTCGAAGACTATTTTAAGAGAAATGCTCTCATGGAAGGCATTGAAGCGGGGCTGTCTCGAGAAGTGGAAAAAGGCAAGCTTCAAGGCTATCTGCCCCACTTCACCAAAGAGATCGGCGTGCCAGAGGGCGCGATCCATTCCTATGTGACGGCGCAAGATTGGGAAGGGCTCGTCCGCTTGTTAATGCATATGTGACAAAAATGTCTGAGGCGTCACAATCCTCGCATTGAAAAATTTTTTTAGGTACAGAGCGTTTGCAGCTTCCCATCCAGGAATGCCCTGGAGAAGTGCTTCTTCATCATCGCAAGTCGCCTCGGAGTGAATGCAAATCTTTCCAGAGCTTACGCACATGAGCTCCATCGCCGTTTGTCCTCCAGAGCGCGTACACGTCGCATCGCTGCGAAAGAACAGGGGCGCGATCACATCATCTTTCTGAAAAGAAAAAGGGATAATCGTAAGGATAGGAGGATAGTTTTTGACTCCTGCAATAAAATCAGAAATCGTGCGAAAAAGAGTCGGCAGGTTCGAGTGATGCTCCGCACAAAAAACAAACAAAAAAGAGAGCCTTTGAAAAAACTCTTGTGTTTTCACAGCCTCAATCAAGTTTTTTACATAAAAAAATGTGGCTCCACTCGCAGGCTGAGATCCGAGAAGAATCGTCATGACCCAAGCCTCTGGCGGGATAGAAAACAACACCTTGCCCGGTTCTATCGTTGCCATTGGACCTCCTAAGCAAAAACTTTTTTTCATTAGGTGTAGCTCCTCTTCTCCTTTATACCGAATATGGATCGAGAAGGGGTCCTTGTTTCTTTTTTGATTTTTGTACTTCAAAAAGGATTGTCGCACATACACATCCTCGTAACAGATTTCTTTGTCCGATAACCGGCAGGTTTTTTGCCAAAATTCTTCCGCTGTCTCTCCTTCTTCTAAAAGAGGCGCAATCGTAATCAGCCGAAGAAAGGAGCGATCTTTTGCGCCAAGGCGTCGAATGGAACGAAAAAAGTGGGTGGCCGCTTTCGTAGGAAGATCGACGACAACTTTTTGCAATACCACCTCTTTCCTGCGCCACCAATTATAAATTCTCAGAGCTTTTAATACAGGGGCCGTAGCGATCGGCTGGGTGTCAATAACGAGATCGACCTCTTCCCTAAAAAACAAATGCAAAGCACGGAAAAAAAAGTACCCCCATCCCATCCAGTCAAAACAGACCTGTGAGGCGATTAAAAAGTGCAGCTCGCGCACATTGCCTTGAATTTGCGCACGATTCCATTTTCTCGCGCAAAACTCCCCAAAACGCTTTCCCATCCAGTCTTTTAATACGTCGACACGGGCGATCGAAATTTCAGGATTTTTCGCCCTAAGCTCTTGTTCCTTGGCATTCGCCGCTTGGAGCAAACCTCCGCCACCAGAAGAGGTCAGAATCACAACGTTTCGCTCAAGCGCCAAGAATCCCTCCCATCACAAGAAATGAAATAAGGCGGCATCCCGTATGAAGACAAAACATTTTCAGAGATTTATACCCCCAAATCACTGGCGAGATTTCTGTGGTTGCCACAAATCCAAGCCAGAATAAAAACCCGAGCAGCATTCCATCCGTCACATTGGAAATTTCCAGGCAAGCGAAGAAAAAAGAAAGAAAGTAGGCGATCACAAGAGAATTGCAAAAGCCAAACAAAAAACTTTTTTTTATTTCGGTGAGCTTCTTACCAGAACCCTCAAGAAAAGAGCCGAACAGCCCCTTTGAATACCAGACGCATCCAATCGCAACGTTCGCCACAGCGGCGATCAAGATTGTAAGGAAATCTCCAAGCATAAAAATCTCCAAAATTTTAGATTATTGTAAGAAGTCCTCTAAAGCAAGCTCCAAATCTTTGAGCCATGTTTCAAAACGCTTCATCGCGGCATCGACGGATACCGAGCTCCTCATATCGACCCCTGCTTTTGCAAGAAGATCGAGGGGATAGAGGCTGCCACCCGAAGAGAGAAACTGCAAATACTTTTCCCTAGCCTCTGTCGATGTTTTGGCCTGCTCAAATAAATACAGAGCCGCGCTCAATCCTGTCGCATACTGATAGGCATAAAAATTGTAATAAAAATGGGGAATGCGCGCCCACTCAATCGCAAGCTCTGGATCGAGGACGATCTCGCTGCCATAATAGTCCCGATTGAGCTGCATATAACGCTCCTTTAGCAAAGATGGCGTCAAGGGAATCCCTTGCTCTGCCCATTCATGGAGCTGAAGCTCAAATTCAGCAAACATCGTTTGGCGAAAAATCGTCGAGCGAATCCCTTCGATTTGGTAATTCAACAAATACGCTTGCTCCTGTTTCGATTTTATTTTAGATTGCAACTCCATGAGCAAAAGCTGCTCGTTGAAGGTAGACGCTACCTCGGCCACAAAAATCGGGTATTGCGCATCCATATAAGACTGATGGCGGCGACTTAAAAGACTATGCATACTATGGCCCGTCTCATGAGCGAGCGTCAATACGTCGTTCAGAGTTCCTTGGTAATTGAGCAAAATATAAGGCATGCTGTCGTAACAGCCGCTCGAGTACGCTCCAGAGCGCTTGCGAGGCGTTTCATAGACATCGACCCAACGATCCTTTGTAAGACCTGTTCGAACATCGTCTTGATACTTTTTTCCCAACAGCGCCGTGGAATGAATGACGGCCTCTCTCGCCTGCTCATAGGACATCGAGCCGCCCACCTCTTCCACTAAAGGCACCATTAAATCATAAATGTGAATCTCAGAGAGTTTTAGGATTTTTTTTCGCAAAGCCACATACCGATGCATCAGAGGCAGCGATTTTCTCACTGTCTGAATCAAGTTCTTGTAAACAGAGGGTTCTATATGATGAGGAAAAAGGGCGCTTTCAAGACAGCTTTGAAATTTATGCGCGCGCGCATAATAAAGGTGCGCTTGCACTTGCCCTTGAAGCAGCTCGCAAAGAACGTTCGCGTGCGATTCAAATCCTTTATGGAGATTTTTAAAAGCACTTTCTCTCAATGTTCGATCGGTAGAGCGCATATGGGAAAGATAGCTCCCATTCGTCAATGGATGCTCTTCTCCCTTAGCATCCACGGCATTCGAAAACACAAGATCGGCGTTGCTCAAAGCCCCAAAAGCGCGCGATGGGGCATCCAGCGCCTTGCCACTCAAAGCAGCCAACCCTTCGAGCTCAGCAGAGAGCGTGTGAGGGCGCATCCGCGCGATTTTCTCCAAAAAAAATTGATAGGGCTTTAGCTCAGGGGCCAGCAAAAGTTTTTCAAAATCTTTTTGAGGCAGTGCTAAAAGATCGGGCTGAATCCAGGATCCCTCCTGGGACAAGTCGTGCAAAAGCCCCGTAATCAATCCATAATCTTTTTTAAACAGATCCCTGCCAAGATCCTCATCCATCCGCAGGTGCGCGTAGGTATAGAGCTTAGTGAGTTTTCGATCGAGATCGAAGTACACTGCAAACTTCGATGCCGCCACATGAGGATCGTGCATTTTCTCTCTGGCAATTTCAGGCCAGCGAGGCGTCTCCGAGCGCCCTTGATACGCTTCATACTCTTTTTTCCATATCTCAGGAGAGGCATAGAGAGCTTCCACGCTCCATCGATCCCCCAGCTCTAACTCATTTCGATCTTTAATCATTGAAAAC
Organism: uncultured Chlamydiae bacterium; assembly: GCA_903864395.1. GTDB lineage: Bacteria > Chlamydiota > Chlamydiia > Chlamydiales > SM23-39 > CAIPFQ01. The sequence continues at coordinate 5,338 of CAIPFQ010000215.1, forward strand.
TCCATATTTTTAAACTCATTGCTAATCAAGTAGATAGAGTGTAATAGACAGCTGTAAAGCCAAAATGTTAGCAATCTTTTGCCGATTCTGCTAAATCTCATTGCGTGAAATCCCATCTTTTGCTACACTCCTAAAATGAATAAAACAAAAAAACCTGCCGCTGCATGTTCAGTCCAAGGCAGATGATTAACCAACGGAGGAAGACAACCCATGGTCCAACAAACAGAAAAAAAAATCACACTCAGACCCTTAGGGAATCGAGTTCTCGTAAAAAGACTCGAAGCGAAGGAGACTCTGAAGGGGGGAATTATTCTTCCTGATTCAGCCAAGAAAAAACAGGAAACTGCGGAAGTGGTCGCTATCGGCTCGGGCAAACAGCTCGACGATGGAAAAATTCTTCCAATCCCTGTCAAAGAAGGCGATATTATTTTGATGGATAAATACTCAGGGCAAGAAGTGACTGTCGATGACGTAGAGTATATGATTCTGAAGGCGGATGACATCATTGCCACAATTGAAAATTAACCTAAGGAGATGAACACACTATGGCACCAAAAAATATTAAATTCAAGGAAGACGCACGCCAAAAAATTCTCAAAGGCGTACGCACACTCGCTGCAGCGGTAAAAGTCACGCTCGGCCCGAAAGGTCGCAATGTTGCGATTGACTCGAAATTCGGCGCGCCGAAAATCACAAAAGACGGAGTCACTGTCGCAAAAGAAATTGAACTCGAAGACAGACACGAGAACATGGGCGCTCAGATGGTCAAAGAAGTGGCCAGCAAGACAGCCGATCTCGCAGGCGATGGAACAACCACTGCGACAGTTCTCGCTGAGGCGATTTATTCAGAGGGTCTAAGAAACGTCACCGCTGGCGCGAACCCTATGGATGTAAAACGGGGCATCGACGTGGCTGTCACTGCGATCTGCGAACAGTTAAAACTGTTGAGCAAGCCAATTAAAGACTCGAAAGAAATCGCGCAAGTTGCGACCATTTCAGCGAACGGCGACGCAGAAATTGGCTCTATCATTGCAAAAGCGATGGAAAGAGTGGGCAAAGATGGAACAATTACTGTGGAAGAAGCAAAAGGCTTTGAAACGACGCTCGATGTCGTGGAAGGGATGAGCTTTGATCGCGGATATTCTTCCGCTTATTTCGTCACAAATGCAGAAACGCTCACATGCGAATATGAAAATGCCTACATTCTCATTTTCGAGAAAAAGATTTCCTCGATGAAAGAGTTCCTTCCGATCCTCCAAATAGTGGCAGAGTCGGGCAAACCTCTCATCATCTTGTCTGAAGATGTCGAAGGCGAAGCACTGGCAACTCTTGTTGTCAACCGTCTGCGTGCAGGCCTCAAAGTCGTCTCCATCAAGGCGCCAGGCTTTGGCGATCGCCGTAAATCAATGCTTGAAGACATCGCGATCTTGACAGGCGGACAATTCATCAGCGAAGAGCTGGGCATTCCGCTTGAAAAAGTGACGGTCGATCAATTGGGCCGTGTGAAAAAAATCATCGTGAAAAAAGATGACACAACCCTCATCGACGGTGCTGGCGATAAAACAGCTGTAGCAGAGAGAATCTCTTTGCTCAAACGTCAAATCCAAGACGCTACTTCTGACTATGACAAAGAAAAACTCATGGAAAGATTGGCGAAACTCTCTGGTGGCGTAGCGGTCATTCGCGTTGGTGCTGCAACAGAGATGGAGATGAAAGAGAAAAAAGATCGCGTCGACGATGCGAAGGAAGCAACGAAAGCGGCTGTCGAAGAAGGGATTGTTCCTGGCGGCGGCTCAGCGCTCATCCGCTGCATCCCTGCAGTCGAAAAAGCGATCGCAAAACTCTCTGGCGACACCAAAATCGGCGCCGAGATTATTTTGCGCGCCCTCACCTATCCTTTGCGCCAAATTGCGGAAAACGCAGGCAAAGAAGGATCCATTGTGGTTCAAAAAGTCGCTTCCATGCAAGCGAACGAGGGCTACGATGCGCGTGAAGATGTATACGTAAACATGGTAGAAAAAGGGATCATCGATCCGACAAAAGTCGTCCGTTGCGCTCTGCAGAATGCAGCGTCAATTGCAGGACTTCTTCTCACCACAGAAGCGATCATCACAGAAGAAGAGCAAACCAAACCTGCTGCTATGCACTCTGGCGGCGGAGAGATGGATTACTAGTTCTTTGAAGGAAGGCCTCGGGGAGAGCCCCGAGGCCTTTTTTGTTACTCTTTGA
>CAIPFQ010000216.1 GCA_903864395.1 uncultured Chlamydiae bacterium
CCTTTGCGCTCGAGAAACCAGCTCAGGGCGATGATAACGATGATTTTTGCCTGTTCTGAGGGTTGAATGCTGGCAACATAAGGAATTTTATACCAGCGATGGACATTTTGGATGGGGCTGACAAAAAAAAGTCCCACTAAAAGAGCAATGATCCCAAGATACAGCATAGGACTCCAAGCTCTTAGGCGCCGATAATCAAAAAGCGCACTGAGAAAAAAGAGAGCCCAACCGAGGCAAAACCAGCGCAGCTGTGTTTTTACAAGAGGGGTCCAAAACGTCGCCTCCTCTCCGCCTAAAGGATCTCCCGTCATGGAAGAGATGACGCAAAGACCAATCGCCATAAGGCACAAGGTCACAGGGATAACGCGAAAATCGATGCGGGAAAGCATTGTCTCTAGTATTCTCTTTTGTTATGAGAGTATATCACTCCCCTTTTAGGATCATAGAAATTCATTTCGATTCGATGGACTCTACGCAATCTTATGCAAAGAAGCACTGGGAATCTTTTGCTCCTGACGCCATCACCTGTGTCATCGCTGAAACTCAAACAGGAGGCTATGGGAGACAAAAAAGAGCTTGGCTCTCTCCGAAGGGGGCGGGTCTCTACGCCACCCTCGTTTTTCGACTCCCTGCAAGCTCTAATTTTCTTTCGTGCCTCGCTATCTTGCTCGCGCGCTCACTCGCTTCTCTCTTAAAACAAGGGGGGGTCGAGCCCCATATTAAGTGGCCGAACGATGTACAAATCAATGGAAAAAAAATCGCAGGCATTCTTTGTGAAACACAAGAAAAAGAGAATTGGGTTCAGGTGTTTCTCGGCATCGGCATCAATATCAATACGGGGCAGGAGGATTTAGCCACCATTGATCAACCAGCGACTTCTCTCCTTCTGGAAACAGGGCGCCTGTGGGATCGAAAAGTATTTTTCCAAACGCTCGTGAAACAATTTGCCTCCGATCTCTCGAAATATACCAATCGCAATAAGTAACGGCTCCCCGTTCCCTCGACTTTGCAACTTTGGATCTGTCAGCGCAAAGGGTTCATCGCTGTTTGTTAACCCGAAAAATATTTCTTGATTATTAGTGTCAACATCACTAATAATCAAGTTATGATCAAATATAAACATCGCTTCCTCGAATCCCAGATCTCCACTCTAGTACCGCACTTCAAGGTGATCATCGTCTTAGGAGCAAGACAAGTCGGCAAAAGCACATTGCTCAGACACATGTACCCAGAGGCGGACATGTTCTTTTTCGATTCAATCCTCGACCCTTACAATGTCACCGTTGATCCCGATCTTTTTCTCGACCTGCACCCATCTCCTCTGCTTCTCGACGAGGTGCAGTTTGTCCCCACGCTACTTTCTGCCATAAAAAGACGAGTCGATCTTTCCGAAGAAACAGGGCGCTATTTTCTCACAGGCTCCCAAAACCTCAATGTACTCAAAACGATCTCAGAAACTATGACAGGAAGAGCTGTCCTTCTTCGCCTTGAAGGAGTGAGTTTACATGAAAGAGTCCAAGCCATTCAGGAAAAAACGTGGCTTTCCCGTTATCTCAAAAATCCAGAATTGTTTCTTCAAAAATGCCCCTCCATTCTCACAGGGCTTCCTCCTCTTCATGAAGTCCTTTGGCGAGGTTCCCTTCCCCAGGCACTGGAGATTCCATCTGAAGGGATTCCTCATCTCTTTCACTCTTATATTCAAACGTATGTAGAAAGAGACTTGCGTCTTGTTGAAAAGGTAGAAGATCTACACCAATTTGGAACTTTTCTATCTCTACTGGGGGCACTCTCTGGACAAGAGATCAATCACTCACAGCTAGGGAGAGAAATTGATGTAACACCCCAGACGGCAAAACGATGGCTATTCGCCCTAGAAGCTTCCTATCAATGGCGCGAAATTTTACCGCTCACTCGAAACTCGATCAAACGACTCAGTGAAAAACGAAAAGGAATTTTGACGGACTCAGGGCTTGCCGCTTTCCTTTTAAGAATTCGTTCTCCAGAAGATCTCGCCATTCACCCTTCTCTCGGAGCTCTTTTTGAAACCTGGGTCGTCAATCACATCCATCAACTTTTTTCCGCAGAGTCCATGAGCCCTGCCGTTTATCACTGGCGCTCACATTCAGGCGCAGAGGTCGACCTCATTTTAGAAATGAATGCGACCTATTATCCCATCGAAATCAAATGCTCTCGCAATCTATCTGGATATGATTTGCGTGGGTTTAAAGCTTTTCGAGAAACGCACCCAGACAAAAACATTGCCCCAGGTTTAGTAATCCATGCAGGGGATGAAAATTATTTGCTCGATCGTCAGACGATGGCTCTTTCTTGGAAAGCCCTATAATCTCAGCTTTGAAGAAGAACATCATGGCAAAAACCGCCCCTCCGGGTCTGGAATTTGAGCCATTTTGAGAGTCAATTGATGCCGATGCTGAGCAAACCGATCATAAAAAAAATCGCCCACCACCCGAGGCGCGAAAGAAAAAACGCCAACGAGACCCCAACCACGACCGATCAGCCAATACGCTCGAAGCAGAGCATGAGATTTCGTCCAAAATTCTCTTTCCGTCGAGCGCGCTTTTTCTACAAGAACTAGGCCATTCGAGCGAAGAAGCCCTTTTTGAGGGCCACTAAAAATCTCTTGAGCTGTTTCTCCTCCAAGAGGCGCAAAAAGGAATTTTTTTTCCTCATCAAACTCTAAGAGCGAGCGGACACTCTGGTGGCAAAAGGGACACTCTGCCCCAAAAAATATCAGATCTTCACTCACTGTGAGCCTCCTGAAGAGAGGGCCTCTGGCGCCTCACCTCATCGAATTTGCGAGCCAGCTCTAACA
>CAIPFQ010000217.1 GCA_903864395.1 uncultured Chlamydiae bacterium
AGATTTTAAATAAGGAAAGCTCTTCAACAGCTTTGGGCGCGAGCCTTTTGAGACTCACAGAATGGCTGCATCGTTTTCACAAAAAACCTGCGATGGTCTTCATTGACGAATACGACACTCCAGCGCACAGCGCTTTCACCCATGGTTATTATGACGAGCTAATCTTATTTTTGCGCAACTGGCTCTCTGCGGGATTTAAGGATAATGTTCACCTAGAACTCGGTCTTCTAACAGGGATTTTGCATATTGCGAAAGAGGGTGTTTTTTCAGGGCTCAATAACTTGCGTACATTCACGATTTTGAAAGAGCCCTTTCAAGAATATTTTGGCCTCTTAGAATCTGAAGTAAAAGATCTTTTAAAAGACTACGCTCTTTTGCATAAATTGCCTGAAATCCGGCAATGGTATGACGGTTATCAGATAGGCTCATGCAAGGGGCTTTACAACCCCTGGTCGGTTCTCAATTGCATAGCCACAGGAGGAACTCTGGCTCCTTACTGGGTGCAGACGAGCGATAACGCCCTTGTAAAACGGCTTTTAGCTCGGGGCACGGAAGAGCTAAAAATAAGCCTCGAAGCTCTGCTGCAAGGAGGGACCATTGAGAAAACAATGGAAGAGGGAATTTCTCTGTCCGAGCTCGACAAACGCTCCGACGCTGTGTGGACGCTTTTGCTTTTTAGCGGTTATGTAACACTTGACGCCACACCCATGTATGGCTCTCCATGCCGCTTGCGCATTCCTAACCTTGAAGTGATGGAGTTATACCAATCGATGATCCGCGATTGGTTCAAAACAAGTCTTGAGGACACAAAATATCACAAGCTGTTGAGTAGCTTAACCAGTGGCGATGTCGAAACATTTTCTCAAATTTTCCGAGAATTTATGCTCTCCTCGGTGAGCGTCTTTGACATTCCTTTTGAAGAATCGGAAAAAATCTATCACGCTTTTGTCCTCGGCATTCTTGTGGGTCTTAAGGATCAATATGATGTCAAATCGAACCGCGAAAGCGGCCTGGGTCGCTACGATGTAATCTTATTTCCAAAAAACCCCAACGATCTCGGCATTATCATCGAATTTAAAAAAACGGAAAGAAAAATAGACCTAAAAAAAACCGCCTCCTCCGCGCTCAAGCAAATTGAAGAAAAACGGTATGTCCAAGAGCTTCTCGATCGCGGCACACACCGCATTCTTCAACTAGGGTTCGCTTTCGCAGGCAAAGAAGTGTTTATCGCCCACATCAACCCACCTTGAATACGATATCTTGAATTTGAAACTTTCGTTTCATTTCTTTCAAGATCCTGGGACGCTCATAGGTTTGCAAAATACTCAAGAAAGAAGATCCCGTCACCAGCACAGTTAACACACCCTCGATGAAGGAAACAGGCCTTGCGCGAGCACTCAGCCTCTCTCCAACTAACGCCACCCACTCTTGAAAAATCGCCTCTCGAGGATCGTCCACTCTGCGGCTGATGGTGCGCAATATTTCTGGCAAAAGAGCGTCGATCCCCACACCAGGAGAGCGCGTGCCATCAAAGTTTTTAGGAGTAGATCTTTTAGATTTCATGATAAGAAAAAATTGCCTACCGCTAAGGCAATCGTAAAGTAAATCGTCATTGAAAGAAAGTCATTGAACGCCGTCACCACAGGCCCCGCTGAGATAGCTGGGTCAATTCCGATCCGAACAAAGAAAAGAGGGGAGCAAACCCCGAGCAAAGTCCCAGCCACACAGCCACCGATGAGACCCGCCCCCACAATCACCCCGACGACTCCAGGCGAGGCGGTGCCAATCAAAAGCCCTCCGCCGACCCAATCGAGCCCATAGACGAGAAGCCCACATCCAACACCAAAAATCAATCCAGTGAAAAGACCGCTGCCAAGCTCTTTGAGCAACGTTTCCCGACGGCTCCCCACAGAGAGCCCTCCCATCGCCATGATACGCACTAAAACAGTGCTGCATTGAATGCCAATGGTTCCCGACATCCCGTTGATGAGCGGCACGAAAAACAAAACAAAGGTCAAAACCCCACCCATATGCTGCTGAAACCAAGACATCACCCCGACATTCACAAGCCCTCCAAACAGAGTAAAGAGCAACCAAGGAGCGCGCGTTAAAAATCGGCGAAAAATTGAGTCATAGGCTGTAAACTTATTGTTTGTCCCTGCCATCTTTGCAATCGTCTCATCGGCAAGATCTTCCATCGCTTCAACCACATCTTCGTGAGCGATCACGCCAATGAGATCGTTGTCAATATCCACGACAGGGAGCGCTGCGATTTTATAGCGCTCGACCAGGTCTATCACCTCTTCGCGCGTCGCCTCCGCCGTCACTTTATGGAGCACTGGACGCATGACCTGGCGCAGGGGTGTGGAAGGAGGGTTGATCATCATGTTGCGCGCAGGCACATACCCTTGCAACTCCCCCGACGGGTTCAAAATAAAAATACCTTTTGTAAAATCAATTCTAGGGTTGTCTCGTATGTAGTCGGCGGCCTCTCGAATGGTCATATCCATTGTAAAGGCAAAAAATTCCGAGGTCATTAAGCGCCCAGCGCTTTTGCGATCGTGCTTTTTTAACTCCCTGATTTGCGCCGCTTTCTTTGAATCAATGAGATCCATTAGACGACGAAAACGCCTCTCCGGCATATCATCCACAACCCAAACAGCCTCGTCGATGGGCATGCGGTCGAATATTTTTTTCATCTCAACATCGTCAATTTGACGAAAAAGAGTGAGGCGGGTGTCGCTATCTGTGTTAATAAGAAATTTTATTTTGTCATCGCGATTCGGAAGATGCTCAAAGAGAACAGGGCGCACATTGTGAGGCAAGTGAAGAACAGCGTAAGCCAGGTCGATCGGAGAGTGCTCGCATGCGATTTTTGCGATATCGTGAAGGCGCACCTTAGAGGTTTGCTTGTGAAAAGCTCTTTCTAATTTTTCTTTTAATAAATCGTCGATGCGATGCGTGGCTGAATCCACTACAGCGGAGCTTTCAACTTCACCTGTTTCTTCTGAGTGAATTCCCATAAACCTCGCTCTCCTGACAACCAGGATACCCTATGCATCTTGTTTTCCACAATGATTATTCACTAGCAATTAAATATACATTTCCTGTAGAATCTCAAACATGCAAGATCCACAAAATATACGAAATATCGCGATCATCGCCCACATCGACCATGGGAAAACAACCCTGCTCGACAACTTGTTAAAACAAGGCAACATTTTCCGCGAACATGAAAAGGTTCCTGAGCGCGTCATGGACAGCTTCGACCAAGAACGCGAACGAGGAATCACAATTTACGCAAAACACACTTGCGTATATTACAAAGACTTCAAGATCAATATCATAGACACCCCAGGTCACGCCGACTTCTCTGGAGAGGTAGAGCGAGTTCTTGGCATGGTCAATTCTGTGCTGCTTTTGGTGGACGCTCAAGAAGGGCCGATGCCACAGACGCGCTTTGTTCTGTCTCAAGCGCTTAAAATGGGACTTCGTCCCATCGTCGTTCTCAATAAAATCGACAGGCCGCATGCAGCACCAGATCGCACTTTGAACCAAACGTTTGATCTTTTTCTTGAGCTTGGAGCAAATGATCAGCAACTCGATTTCTCTTATATTTACGCCTCTGGATTCAATGGATTCGCAATCAAAAACCTCGATGACGAGCGCAAAGACCTTTCTCCCTTGTTTGAACTGATTTTAAGCGCAGCTCCCCCACCTCCGGGCAACCTCGATTTGCCCTTTCTCATGCAAGCGGCCACTTTGTCTTATGACGACTACGTAGGCCGACAAGCGACGGGAAGAATTCTCGAAGGACAAGTCGCAAAAGGGCAAACGATCACTTGCGTCGATCGCAACGGAAAGCACACCCAACATAAGGTGGCTCGCATTGAAGGGCATCTTGGCTTGAAAAAAGTGGAGCTCGAAAATGCTGGCGCAGGAGACATCATTACCCTCTCAGGCATTCCTGAGGTCGATATCGGCGACACTCTTTGTTCTTCAGATCAAATCGTTCAGCTGCCCCCTATCACCTTAGCGGAGCCTACCGTTTCCGTAGAATTTCTCGTGAACACCAGCCCCTTTGTGGGTCGCGATGGAAAGCATGTGACGATGAACAAGCTCCGCGACCGCCTCATGAAAGAAAAAAGAGCGAATATTTCGCTTAAAATTGAAGAGGTCACGGGCAGAGACGATGCAATTCGCGTATGCGGACGAGGCGAGCTGCATCTAGCGGTTCTGATTGAGACAATGCGGCGCGAAGGTCACGAGCTGGCTCTTTCAAAGCCTCAGGTGATCACAAAAGAAATTGATGGCGTTGTCCATGAGCCGATGGAACGAGTGCATGTAGAGGTGCCAGAAAATTTTTCAGGAACAGTCATTGAAGATCTTTCTCGCAAGAAGGGAGAAATGCGCGAGCTTTCCACTTCCGAGCACGGATTGACCACAATGCAATTCCTAGTGCCTACACGCGGCTTGATGGGGTATCGCAATGACTTCTTGACACGCACCTCAGGTCTCGGTGTTCTTACTTCTATTTTTGAAAAATTTGCCCCTTGGAAAGGCGATATGCCAGAGAGAATCCGTGGGGTTCTGATCTCAAATAGCTCGGGAAAAGCGAACGGATATGCCTTATTTAATCTCCAAGAAAGAGGCTCTCTTTTTGTGAAGCCGACGGATGATGTTTATGAAGGGATGATCGTCGGCGAAAACTCTCGCGACAATGATTTGATCGTCAACGCGACAAAAGCAAAACAGCTCACGAACGTGAGAGCCTCGGGCAGCGATGAAAATATCATCCTCACACCTCCGCGCAAGTTTACACTCGAACAGGCGATTGACTATATCGCTGACGACGAACTTGTGGAAGTGACGCCGAATTTTATTCGTCTCAGGAAACGATATCTCATTGAGAATGAGAGAAAGAAAAACTCCCGGTAATCCATGCAGCCCTCTTTGATCATCTTCGATTGCGATGGAGTTCTGTTAGAAACAGAGTCCATTGCTAATCAATGTGAAGTCGACGCGCTCAGACAGCTAGGTCATGCAATTTCCTTAGACGAATACCTCAATATCGCCTTGGGACGATGCTATCCAGAGGTGCACCAAACGTTGCAAAAAGAGCGTAAAATCGATGTGCCACTGCAATTTTGGCAAGATGTGGAAGAGCGTCAAAAAGACCTTTTTAAACAACATCTAAAACCTGTCGCTGGGGTCGCAGAGATTCTTCAATGGCTCTCTTTGCCTAAATGCGTAGCCTCCAATAGCGGGCGGGAACGATTGCACCGAACACTGGATTTAACAGGGATTCTCCCCTACTTTGGCTCTTCAGTCTTTAGCGCGGATCTTGTAGAAAACAGAAAGCCTGCCCCTGACATTTTTCTTTATGCAGCGCAAAGGATGGGCGCCTGTCCTTCTGAATGTGTTGTCATTGAAGATAGCTTAACGGGCATTACAGCGGCTCTCGCTGCCAACATGACTGTTTTCGCCTTTGGCGGCGCGAAGCATATCACAGAGGCGATGAAACAAAAGCTGCTCGCTTCTGGCGCCCACCGTTACTTCGAAAACATGGCAGAGCTTAAAGAAATCTTGCCATGTTAAAAATATCTCTCTAAATTAGAGACAATGTTCAAGCGCCCCTTTGCGATCATTCTTCTCTGCCTTCTCACGTTTCTCATCCCTATAGAACACATTTACAATAAATTTTTTCGCTTTTACTCGCTCACACTGATTCCAAAGGGGCTATCCCTGCCAGCTCATTTTTATAAAAAGATCTACTTTTACCCGTCCGACTGGATCGCTCTTTGTCTTTGCTTTCTAGGTTTATTCGCTTTTAAAGTGCCTCTTACGCGCTTTTTTTTTCATAAAGGAGCGATCTATCTGTGGATCGTTTTTATTTTTTCGTTTCTTTCCCTAACAACCTCTCCTTTCGCTCTTTATCCAATTCCATACACCCATCTTTGGCATCTCGCGACACCCTTTCTTTTCTTTTGTTTTATAGCGAATGCTCTGCCTTTTGAGGATCGATCTAAAGCGACGCGCCTCATGCTGGCTTGCCTGCTTCTTGCGGCTTTGATTCAATCGGGTCTTGCTATCGCGCAATACACAATTCAGGGGTCTTTGGGCTTACGACATCTTTTTGGAGAGCCCAATGTCTTTGCCTTGATTCCTGTTCCTGGGGGGCGCAGGTGGATTTTTGATGCCGCTACCAGTTGGGAAATCCAATCCATCATTCGCCCCTCAGGCACCATGGGACATGCCAATGTGCTCGGTCGATTCCTTGGCGCCTCCCTTCTGGCAAGTTACCCCTTTTTCGAATGTGCAAAACAAAGGCGGATTCTTTATTTTTGTTTCCCTCTTCTTTTTTTCTCTATGATGCTCACCTTTTCAAGATCGGCTCTTTTCGGGTGGATCCTAGGAACGATGGCTTGGTTTGGATTGGCAGCGAAGCAAAATGGGTGGCGCTTTACTCTTTTACAAAAAACCACAAAAGCCATTGGGTTCAGCATTGCGATTTCTTGTTTCCTAAGCGTTGGCATTCTCCACGAACAAATCTTATCTCGCGGAGGCATTGTAAATTACAATAACGTATCGCGAAGCGCCGACTTAGAAAGAATTCATTGGCAAAATAGCGCACTCAAAATCATTCAAAAACATCCCTTGCTCGGCTGCGGATTCGAGCAAATTCCAGTACCCGTTCACAATATGTATCTTTATCTTGCAGCAGAAACGGGCCTTTTTGCACTTTTCGCTTTTTTTTTCTTTATTGCAGCTATTTTGCGAATAGCCATTCAAACACCCTACACCCCTTTCATCGGGGCTCTTTTTGGCATGTTCGTCGCCTCTCTCTTCATTGGAGGCTGCGAGCCCTCACCCCCTTTTGCACAGGCAGCTCGCCTCCTCTTCTTTTTGCCTGCCTGCCTCATTGCCCTTCAAAAAGAACAAAAAGTATTGAATATTTCTCAAGTTTGATAAGATCCCATTCTTATGCACTCCAAAGTATCAGAAATGTTCAACGCGATCGCACCCTCTTATGATGGGATCAACCGCATTCTCTCGTTAGGCATGGATCTTCATTGGAGAAAAACTCTTGTTCGTCATCTTCCTTTAAGAGAAAATCTCACCGTCCTCGATCTTGCGACAGGAACAGGCGATCAGATCCTTGCAATTTTGAAAAAACATCCTTTTCCCCAACGCGTTGTCGGCATTGATCTTGCCCAAGAAATGCTCGAACAGGCGAAACAAAAATTACCACCCAACGTAGAGCTTTTATGCGCAGATGCGCTCAACCTCCCTTTTACAGACGAATCTTTTGATGCGAGCACTTTTTCTTTTGGCATCCGCAACGTCGAAAACCCCCTCACTTCTCTTCAAGAAATCTACCGCGTCCTTAAACCGAAGGGACGCTGTTTGATCTTAGAATTTTCTCTCCCAAAGCCGCCAATACGCACTTTGTACCTCCTCTATCTACGCCATTTCCTTCCGCGCCTTGGCGCTCTTTTATCGAACCATCCGAGCGCGTACCGCTATCTCAATCAAACCATTGAATCCTTTCCTTATGGCGCAGATTTTTGTTCGTTAATGAAAAAAGCGCGCTTTACCCAAATCCGCGCGATCCCTCTCGCTTTCGGTGCAGTGACTCTTTATTTTGGAGATAAAGATTGAAGGTCTATTGGTCGGACGCCGAAGGAAAAAAAGCTCCAGAGGAGGCTCAGTTTCATTGCCTTCCTTTTTTTCCAAAAACGGTTACCCCCTTTTCTCAGCCGATCCATCGCGTAGAAAATCTTCCAGAGCCGCAATCGATTTGCGCCCTCAAGAGAACTTTTATCCCCTCTAAAGAGGAGTGGATTCAGTCCGTAAAAAAAGTGTTGGCGCAAAAAATACAAAAAGTTGTCTTAGCGCGCTGTGAAATTTTAGAATTAGAAAAAGCTCCCGATCCCTTCGCAATCGCCGCCGCATTGCGAAAAAAAACGGAAGGAACAGCCCATGTGTTTTGTTTTAGCGAAGGGCAAAAAACTTTTCTAGGGGCCAGTCCCGAAAGACTTTTTCGAAGAGAGGGTCAAATGATTTTTAGCGAGGCTGTTGCAGGCACAAGGCGGCGCGGCTCTACACCTGAAGAAGATGTTTTTTTGGGCGAGGAACTATTGAAGAGCAAAAAAGATCTGTCCGAATTTTTGCCCGTTCAAGAATTTTTGCAAAAAACTCTCACCCCCTTCTGTCAACAAGCCCCTCAATTCGCGCCAATTGCTTTGCGAAAAACAAATCACGTCCAGCACCTCTCTTCGCAAGGCCAAGCGATTCTTCTAAAAAATATATCAGATAAAAAGCTTCTCTCTCGGCTCCATCCAACGCCAGCTCTTTTAGGCGTACCAAGGCAAAAAGCAAAAACTCTCATTCGCGCACTAGAGCCTTTCGATCGAGGACTTTACGGGGGCGTAGTGGGTTGGAGTTGTGGGCAAACCTCGGATTGGATCGTCGCGATCCGCTCTTGCTGGATCGACGGGCATGAGGCGCGCCTTTACGCGGGAACAGGCCTTGTCGCAGGCTCCAATCCAGAAGAAGAATGGGAAGAGCTCAATCATAAGACAAAACTCTATACCGATATTTTTTTATGAAAGAAGCTTTTTGGATCATCGATCAGTTGATACAACAAGGCGTCGAAAGATTTTGTATTGCGCCAGGGGCGCGCAGCACCCCGCTTGTCGTCGCGGCTGCGGAGCATCCTAAAGCAAAAACGTTGGTGCATTTCGATGAGCGCGCCCTTGGATTTTACGCGCTTGGCTTCGCAAGAGGCTCAGGGCAATGCACCGCGCTCATCGTCACCTCTGGCTCTGCCGTCGGCAACCTCATGCCGAGCGTAATGGAGGCGCATCATAGACAAGCTCCCCTGTTACTTCTCACGGCAGATCGCCCCGCGGAGCTTCGCGATACAGGGGCGAACCAAACAACCGATCAAGTCAAAATCTTTGGCTCCTTTGTGCGCTGGCAGACCGATCTTCCGCCTACAGGAGAGGAAAAATTTTTTCGCTCTGTGGCCGCGCAAGGATTTTTTCACGCGATGCAAGCGCCGAGGGGTGCTGTCCAGATCAATTGCCAATTTCGAGAGCCTCTTTACGAAAAGAACTTTAAACGCCCCCCGTTTGGAAATCCCATCGCCATTTCATTTCCCAAACAAGTAGCGCCGCCTATCCACCTGAAAGCCAAGCGAGGGGTCATTCTCATTGGGGAGATTGATTCAGATCCGCGACCCATTCTGCATCTTGCAAAAACCCTGCAATGGCCTGTATTAGCCGATCTTTTGTCGAGTGCGAGGCTTTTTCCGTCTCACGAACAAATTCGTCATTTTGAGACTTTTTTACAAACCGATGCGCCGACACCTGACGCCATTCTCCATTTCGGCGGAGCTTTTATTTCAAAATCGATCCTTCACTTAGCGCCAACGCTCCACATCGGCCCCTTGCCCTTTCTTCAAGATCCTTCGCGCTCTCTTGTGGCAAGGGTTCAGTCCGATATTTTTTCTTTTTGCGAAACATTTACGGCAAAGACCGACCCCCCATGGCTGCCCCTCTGGAAATCGCTCGATAAAACCCCAATGCCCTCCAATAGAGAGATGCAGGCAATCGAGGCATTGGGCCAAAAAATTCCTGAAGATTGGGCTGTTTTTTTTGGCAATGGGATGGCCATTCGGAATGCGGATCGTTTCTTTTTTCCAAAAACATGCAAAGCTATTTTAGGGCAAAGGGGGCTCTCTGGCATCGATGGGAATATCGCGCTCGCCAGAGGGCTCTCTGATGGGCTGAAAGCGCCGCTTCTCGCCTTTATAGGGGATCAAACATGCCTCCATGACTTGACCTCGCTCTCCTTGATCGGTTCCTCAGACTATCCCATTGTCCTTGTCGTCTCGAACAATTTTGGGGGGCGTATATTTTCTCAATTGCCGGTGGCCGAGTGGGAACATTGCGATCGTTTTATGACGCTAAGCCACAATCTGCGTTTTAAAGAGGCGGCTCGCTTTTTTGGCGTGCCATTTCTATCTCGGATCGCCTTTGAGCGGAGTGCTCTTTTTGAGATCGTTCACCTCGATTCCAAGCTTTCTATTAAGGGCTCGTAATGTCTTGAAGGAACTATAGTGGACCCCAAAAACTGGACAGGTTGAGTTGTTTGCTTCATGATCCCTAAATCATTGAGCATGGAGATAAAAAATGACAAAGACACCAAGAACGCCAGCTTTTAAAAAAAAGGTCGCTCTGGAAGCGTTGAGAGAA
>CAIPFQ010000218.1 GCA_903864395.1 uncultured Chlamydiae bacterium
AATCAAAAATTGAAAAAATTTTTCCCAATCATAAAAACCCCATAAAGGATTTAATCCATTTAATTTTGGCAATCCCTGGGTCGAAAATTTTGACCCTATTAACAGGGTCAGTTCCTTTTGTCATTGACGTTCATGAGGATGGCTCCTTTGGATATTTTGAGGGACAGCAGCTTTTATTTGAAGCAAAGCTGCACGAAGCTCTTTCGGAAAGAGGCTCTTTGATGATACGCCAATTTCTTCCTATTAAACAGAAAACAATTGTTAAAGGGGGAAAAGTTCTTTGGATTCCAGAAAAAAATCTGTACGGTGTTTTTCTCAATGAAGGGGTTTGGCATGGACTGAGCGGAGAAACTTTGCTTCAAATGTACTCGATCGATCCAAAAACAGGAGGATCTCTTCCCGAAGAGGAAGGCGCCCACTATCGAGATTTCCCTCCAAAAAATACTCATGCTTAGCTTATAATGCGAGTGTGTTTCAAAGTAGGGTCATTGCTGTCAACATCTACAAATAAAGCCCACGCCTTATACCAAATCAGCAGTAGGGAAGAGGCGCACAATCTCCTATTTTCGACCATGGATCGACATTTTTATATTTACTTTTTGACCACAACAAAATGGTTTACCCTTGTATTTTAAGTAAAAATCATAAAAATCCAATAGCTTTTTCAGCCGAACTTTATAATTAAAGCATTGCATTTCAATAGCTTGAATTATAACTTTACTTTTCGACCATAGGTTTGTTATACTAGGTTTGGACACAAGAGAGGATTCGATGTTTAAAAGAACGGTCGATTGGCATCTAACCCAATGGAAATCAGACAAAAACAGAAAACCCCTTTTGATTCGGGGGGCCAGGCAGGTCGGAAAAACCCACGCTATTAGAAATTTTGGAAAACAGTTTGATCAGGTTGTGGAAATTAATTTTGAACTAACCCAAGAAGCTCGAAGTATCTTTGAAAAGGACCTGCATCCAGAAAGAATCCTTAGAGATTTAAGTTTCTTTACGGACCAACGCATCGAGCCTGGAAGAACACTTCTTTTTTTCGACGAAATCCAAGAGGCTCCCAAAGCTATTTTGGCTCTTCGTTATTTTTTTGAAATAATGCCCGCACTGCATGTCATCGCGGCAGGCTCCCTGTTTGATTTTGCCTTGGAGAAAGTAGGCCTTCCTGTAGGAAGAGTTTCAAGCCTGTATATGTTTCCGCTTTCATTCGTGGAGTTTTTGGCCGCCTCTGGTCGGTCTTCCTTTGTGGAGGCGATCTTGGGGGGAGAATTATTTTCAGAAGCAATCCATCTTAAATTAATCGATTTGGTTGGGGAATACCTTGCGATTGGAGGGATGCCAGAGGCTGTTGCAAAATGGATCGAGTCGAAAAATCCAAAAGAATGTTTTCAGGTGCATCACAATCTCATCGCCGCCTATCGGCAAGATTTTGAAAAGTATGCGGAAAAACATCAAATTAAGTATGTAGACACCCTTTTTCGTCAAATTCCTCATTTCATTGGAGGGCAATTTCAATATAAAAATATCCATGGAGAATACAGAAAACGGGAATTGGCACCATGCCTGGATCTGCTTTGCAAAGCCAATATAATCCATAAAATTCACCATAGCGCAGGCTCTGGCATCCCGATCGGCGCAGAGGTGAATTTGGAATGGTTTAAGATGATTCTCGTCGATGTAGCCCTCTCGCAAGCCCTTCTTGGGTTCGATCTTTCCACTTGGTTTTTACAGCCTGGCTCTGAATTTGTAAATCGAGGAACCATGGTTGAAGCGTTTATAGGTCAAGAATTGCTCGCCTATTCGCATCCTCTACGAGAACCCAACCTTTTCTTCTGGAAACGCACCGAAAAAAACAGCCTCGCCGAAATCGATTACTTGTATGAAAAAAATCAGATATTGATTCCCATTGAAGTTAAAAGCGGTCATACGGGCACGCTTAAAAGTATGCATCTTTTTCTTGGGTCCCATCCAAAATCTCCTTATGGAATTCGCTTTTCCGCTCAAAATTATTCTCGCTTTGAAAAATTGGACTCCCGTCCTCTCTATGCAGTGGCCTCTCTTGTCCATGAAGATCAACGCCCGAGCATTCAAGCTCTCAAAGAATAAGGGGCTTGGAATTGGATCGATAAACGCTCTGAAAACAGGTGGAAGAAAAAATTTCAAAAGGCATTTGTGTGATGAGTTCTTTTTCTGTCTTTGGAAAGGCTTGAAAAAATAATACGCTGCCTACGAATATGAATTTTTTTCGCGCTCGAGTGATGGCCACGTTCAATCTTCGATACTCTTTCAAAAAAGGGCTGTGAATCATCTCTTTATCAGAAGTTGTCGCAGAAAAAATAACGATATCAAACTCCAATCCTTGGATCCTCTCAACCGTATCGACATGGGGCATTTTTAATGCAAACGGCAAAGCTTTTTTCAAAGAAGAAAGAATCCTATTCCTTTGCAATCGATGAGGCGAAATAATCCCTATTTGCTCAGGCGCTATGGCGTAATCTTCCATAAGACGTTTTACGGCTTTTGTTATCCACTGCACCTCCTCTTCAGAAGACTGCTGAGACCCAATATGATCGATCTGAACAAGCACCATGGATTGAGAGGGATCAAAAACATCGTCGAAAGAATCTCCAAACAAAGGATAGTTTTGAAGGCTCAATTGCTGCTCTTTAGGAGCCACAACAGATTGCAGCTCATTATCATACCATTGCTCACTAACAAATTTACAAAGATCTGCATTCATACGATAGGTTTCGTTCAATCGCAAGCGATTTCGTGTACTATATCTAGAAATCAGTTCTTGAAGAATGGAGCAAGGAAATAGGCGAGTATTCTCATAATTTCCCTTCAGTACAGGCGATAGTTGTTGCGTGTCTCCATAGAACAGGGTTTGTCCCTTTCCAAAAATTAAACTCAATAATGCGTAAGGAGTCAGTATTTGCGACGATTCATCAAATATCACCCAATCAAAAATTTGTGGGAAATTCTTATCCTTCAATAATTGATAAAGGCCAAATCCTGTAGCCCCAAGAATTAGACAAGAACGATCAAAAAGCACATCAGAGCCTTTTAGCTGAGAGATTTTTAGCTTTGCTTCTTTCACCTCATCGAGGCGCCCATATTTCCACAGGGAAATATCGAAAACATTCGCTAGTGGGAGAGTTTTTGCGACCTTTCTAAGAATTTGATCGATTGCATGATGCGTTTGCGCGGTGACTAGCATTTTTATTGGACGATTGAGAGATTGTGCATGAGCGACCAACGCCATCAATGTCCACACGAGCAAATGCGTCTTCCCTGTTCCAGGAGGGCCTTCAATCAATCCAATTTTTTCCCGAAAAGGGAGAGCTAGAGCCTGTTTTTGCAAAGAATTTAATCCTGCGGCAGAGGCTCTCGATGAATACCATTGCTCCACCCAAGGCGTTGCGTCAGAGGCAAAACCCTTGGTCTGTCCCAAAAGCATTTGCATCACTTCGGGACAAAATTTCGAGTCTTTAAACCGATGGAGCACTTTGATGATTTTTGGCGCATTCCAATCCGTTATATCCTCATCTAAAGCATAGAATTGATTTTTGCTAAAACTCACCTTTTGTGATAAAGAGCGCACCGAAAGAAGTCCTTGTTCTGGAGAGTAACTCTCGAGAACTATAGAATAGCCCTCTTGAATTTGTCCTACATTGATTGGAGATAATTTTAAAAAATCTCCAACTCTAAATTTAGAGACGATTGAATTTCGTTCTATAGCAAATCGAAAGCTTTTTAAATACCCTCCACTGCCAAGAAAATTCATGGGACCAATGGCTCGAAATTGTTTAACTCTCTCCAGCAGAGGATTTTTTTGAAATTCTAATAGATCGGACACCCGATACTCCATCTCTCGGTGATACATTGCGAGATAAGAATGGATTAAAGAACTGGTGCCCTCTTCAAACGAAACCACCCGTTGACTTTTTAAATGAGAAAGACACCAGCTCCAAATTTGTCTACAAAGACCCAAAGAGGCCTCTGAAAAAGATTCTCTATGATACAAACTGAGAGGTTGTGCCTGACTTTGAACAAAACCCAAACAAACCCCTACTTGCATCGGTGTCATCTGTCCATGAATAGGCCAAATAAAATGCGTTTGCAATACAGTCTGAATCGAGGTCCAACAGACATGTGTAGCCCATAGAGATCGCAAGGCTGTCGCATGAAATGTTTGTTGAAAACAATGCCAGTCTGTAGACTCATACACAAGAAAATGGGGATTTTTGCCTTGAGATATCGATTGTGCCCACTCTTTTTGCAATTGGCTCTCAATCCTCTTTTGAAACTCTGTCTCACTGGAAAAATCTTGTGAATGAATCCAGACATCGCGAATCGATCCTCCATTTTCCCAACACTGCCATCGAACCCCTTCTGGGGCGTAATGGATGAAGTACCAATGCTTGGAGTTTTTTGGAAAATCATTCGATTCAATATTTCGTGAAACAATTTTTTGATCCTGTCCAATGGCGGAAAAAAGAGTCTCTTGATAACAGTAAGAAAAATAACGACAAGAGGTGCAAGAAGATTCTAAACGGTACTCCTGCACTGCAGAACTTCTTTCAGAATCTGTTTTCCATTGCGCTAAAAGGCGAGGCAGCCAAGATTGAAAGGGAGCCAACGTGAAAGAGGTTTTTTTAAATAGCTTATCTAGGCTCATGGAGCGATAGACAATTCCTCCCAAAAAGGAAATCTTTACTGGAAGAGAAAAAATTTCACTTTTTAAAAAATTTTCTAGCAAATAAGCATAGAAAGCGATTCTCCATTTTTGCGCATAGCTGACCAATTGAGAAAATTTTACATCCCATACTTCTAAGCAAATATGAGAGCCTTGATGTTGGATATAAAGTAAATCTGGACTTCCACTCATCGTCTCATCACTTTGTAGTGCAGCTTGTGCCAAGAAAAGAGGCCTTTGATCTAGGGCAACCATTTTCACAGCCTGTGACAAAGAAAATCCCGTTGTTTCAAAAAAGAGTCTCGTTTTGGTTTGCAGCTCTTCAACCACCTTCTTTTTAAAATAAACCCCCTGATCTCGTCGCAATTGATTTTCTCGATCCATCGCAAAAAATCGAGGATGCGTTTTTTCTTGAAATTCAAGATGTTGAAACCGAGCCCATCTTGGACATAACTTTTGCGTTACATAATTTTGAAATTGCGTTGCAGTCAATGAAGAATGGCTTTGCTCTCTTTCTAAAGGAATCTCTGAGAAAGAAAGATGACCCCAAGATTTCTTTTCATCTTCTATTGACCAAGCCTTTCCCTTAAGTTCGATGGAATAGGCATCTTCTTTCTTGTCCTCATCCACAGAGGACCTAAGAGGGAGAGAGAGCCATTGCAATTTCGAAGAATAGAGTTGAAAATATTTTAAAACTCTGGGATCATAAAGACGCGAAGTCACCTCTTGCAACTGATATCTGTCTGGCAACCAATACATCCAACGATTCCAAGAAAACGCTCTTTTCAAGGAAGGAAGATGAAGCGAGACCCATTCTTGAAACTGTTTCATCGTATGAGGGATCTTTAGGGATATCAATGAGATCCACTCATTACATTCAAGCCCTATCTCATCCGAATGAATGGAAAACCCCTCTATTTTAGAGGAGTATTGCCTGTCAAGCAGTTGGTGAAGAATATAATTGGCCATCGACCCTAAGAACGTTTCATAGCGATACAACCCATTGCCGAGTTGATGCACTCGAATCCCATTGGGCTGTTCAAGAGATTTTGCGATTTTTTCTCTTTCCTTTTCTAAAAGTCGCTGAGTGCGCTTGAGAAGCCCCTGCGGCAAGCTCTGATCTAAGAGGATATTTTTCATTTTTTGCGCCACTTCAAAAGGAGTCGGAGATCCAAACCCCACCCAAATTAATTCCTGCGTAGCACTCTCACGAGACTCTTCCACCCAGACCTCAAGGGCTGTCTTTTTTTCTTCAATAGAAAGAACTTTTAACACTTTTCCTGTAAATCGAACGAGCCCACCTATCTTTAACTGTCGCACGATCGATAGAGGGAGAACAGCGATTTTCTCATCCCCTAAAATGACATCATATTCTTCGTCTGTCGGTGGAAAATTACTCCAAATCAGTTTGTCTTTCAAAGCAGCAAAATAACGCCATCCCCCTTCGTATATTCCTGGCTGTTTTGTAGCTTTCAACCAATGATGAGCCGTCATGTGTTGAATCATACAAGGGATATCTTCTGATTTTTCTTTAAAAAGCAGTTTCAGGGAATCTTCTGATACTATTTTTTTCGCATAGAGACAAGAAATAATTTGCTGACACAGAACGCTATAGTTTTCTACACTGAAGCATTCTTCCACTTGGTGTTCTTTTGCCAATTCAAAAAAAGCCAAAAAGCGAATGAGCTGCATTCCTGCATTTTGTCCACAGCAAACGCCCCAGAAATTTAGATATTTTTGGCGACGATTGCCGCGACCAATTCTCTGCAAAAATGCCATCGTAGAAGGAGGAGGCTCCATCAGAACTACGCCATCGACATCTCCAATGTCGATCCCCAACTCCAACGTACTCGTGGCAACGCAAACCCCCATGCTTCCCTCTCTAAATGAAGCCTCGACGAATTTTCTTTCTTGCGTCGATAAATTAGAGTAATGGATAAACACTCTCTGAGCAAAAACACCTTCTCGGTGCAAAAGCTCATAGAGAAATTCACATTTTTTGCGACTATTTGCAAAAACTAAAAGTTTTTTACAGTTTGATCGACGATACAAGTCATCAAAAAACAAGGAAAGTTCGCGCGATTCATCTTCAAGGCTCACCCAACAAGGCTGTAGTTTTCTCGTCACAGATTGCTTATAGTAAAAAAGATTCTGACGCAAAGGGAAAACCCTCATCACCTCTTCTGCGTTGTTAATTGTCGCAGACAACGCAATCGTTTGCAGATCTCCCACAGATTGCATGGAGAGCCGACGATGCATATAAGAGAGTTGATAACCGCGATCGGAAGACAAAAATACATGCACCTCATCGATAATTATCATATGCACATGGCTTAAAAAATATTTATTCTCTAAATTATGACTCCCTAACATCACATCCAATGATTCTGGAGTCATAATAAGAAGATGAGGTTTTGCATTGCGAAAGTGTTTTCCATCCCCCGTTCGTATTCCTGATTTCAAGCCCAGTTTTTCATAGATCGGATGAATCCTTCGATGTATATCTAAAGCTAAGGCACGAGTGGGAACGATATAAATGATCGTAAAGGGATGCAAATGCGTCATCAGCTTTTCAGTCGCTGGGGCCAAAACAGCTTCTGTTTTTCCAGCGCCCGTACTTGCCTGTAAAATCACATCTTTTCCACTCAAAATGGGTTGAATCAAATTTTTTTGTGCAACTGTCAGAGAAGAAAAGCCAGAAAAAAAAGCGCGATACGTGTTAGGAAGCTGTTCTAGCGGGGAAGTCAAGAATCTAACAAAATCTGTTGGGTCTCTATGTCAAGCCTATTTACTAAAGCTTTGAGTTTAAAACGGGTTTCTTGCGCACCAATCCCTCCTAAGTAGGATCGTAGACGTGGCTTCACCAGGGGCAAAAATTCGATTTGATACGCTTGAGCATACATTTGCATCAAACGGTCGAGCAAAGTTTCCCATCCATGAGAAGAAATATCGGATAAACGAAACACATTGACATCGCGCCAACAGTCTGCATAATTCTTTGGAAACACTTCCTGTGTTTCATACAGTTCAGAGTTCACTATTTCAAAAAAATCATCTGTAAACGCAAATAGAGGAAATACAGCATCTTGAGTTTGAAAAAACTGATCAAGGAGATAGTAACTTTTCACTCGTTGATTCAACCTTCCCTGTGTGATCGACTCCGCCTCATCAAAAAACAAAAGCAACCCCTTGTATCCCATCAATTTTAAGAGTCTTCCCAAGGATTGCGTCATTTGAAAATAGGGATCGCTCCCACGACAAGCCAAAGACAGCCTTGGAGCCCTTTCAACGTCTCGGCATTTAAAAATTTCCTTGAGATGAGAGACGGGAATATCGTATCCCATTAAAGCTCTTTCTAGCCAGTGTCCATATTCCTGAGGTCGATAGATTTGCTCCTTCTTTAAAGGGGTCTTTTTGTGAGAGCTTTGTTTATTTTTAGAAAGCATTGCCATAAGAATCATTCGAAAGCGGTGAGGCATGGTGTCTAAACATTCGAAAGAGCCTTTTTCGGCAAATTTTTTCCACTCACTTGCGAAGTCTTTCCCCTCTGGCAAAGACAGTTTTTTCATCATAGAATGATAAACAGAGGAAAATTGATGGAAGGGAATTTCTCTCCTATCTAAAGAAACGACACTCGTAGCATACCCTTGAGAAAGAGCTAACTGGTGCAGATAAGTTAATGTATGCGATTTTCCTTGCCCATAGGAGCCACAAAGACACAAATGATTCGCTTGTCCCTTGTCTAAAGCTTGTAGACCCTGAAAAAAAACGGGTTCAATTCGATCTTCCCCCACAGTCAGAAAATTCACTGCGCATCGATCGAAAAGTCCATCTCGCAAGCGTTCCACAGCACGCCTTAAAGAAAACCTATCCATAGTCAAACTCAAGCATCCCAAGCGGGTTCTAATTGCCGTGTTTTTTCTATGTCCATTTCTTTATGGCTCTCCAGAAGATTTTCGAGAAGATTCGCTTCCCCCATTGCATGTCCCTGTTCTGTGATATCCAAACAACGAATCATCTGCTTAATAAATAAACGCACCTCACTGAGAGCTCCCATTTCCTCTTGTTTTGCGCACATACTCACAATAAGGGCAATAGGAACCGATTGTTCTGCGCTCCAACGATAGGAAATTTCGTGGATTTTTCTTAAAGACACCCCTAAATCCACTAGCTCTTGTTGTCGCAAAGGAGTTTTATGCAAATCCACCAAAGTACCTCGATAATTGAGATCGTCAGAATCTCCTACTGTGCGCACCCGACTCCAAAGAGCATCGTACGACTTAAATCCCTTTTCCGATAACAACACATCGGGAATCAGAGAAAAGAAAAGCTGTAAATACTGAGCCTGCTCTGCATTATCCATCAACAATCGGACATTCTCATAGGCTGCATTTCGAAGAGAAGTTCCTTGCGCCAAGACAGTTTCCAATTCATCGAGCAATACGATGAGCCCCTTATGTTTTGTCATCTTAAGGAATACGATGAGAGATTGTAAATAAGTCTTACTGTTTGTTTTATTGAGTCCTTCAAAAATATGAAATCTCTTAAGATCTTTTTTTGCGACTTTTTTCCCTTCAAACCATTGATATAAGACTTCCTCAAAATTGTCTTGTTCGCTATTTTCTTCAGAAGAGGGTCGAAAGTGCACTTGTAATAATCCGATCAGTGCGTTAACAAAATCAAGGCCTAATCCTGGCACTTCACGCAGTGAAACAAAGAGAGCGCTCAGGCTCTCTTCGTCTAACCCTCTCATCCAATGCTTAATCGCCGCTCGGATTCCCACTCCCTCGAAGTTTCCTCGCAACTGCGCCACGATTTCTTGATACACAATCTCAAATTTATGAATAGGAACATCTCGTGTTAAAACGACAAAAGAAGAGGCAAAATTCTTTTGCAGGGATAATTGTTGAATGACCGACATGAAATGCGTTTTTCCATCCCCATAATCGCCATTAATAAAACGGACTTTGCCTCCACCGTTCGCTATAAAGCTGTCTAAATCTTCTTCCACGAATTTTAACCACTGCTTACGTCCTACAGTAAAAAAGGGGACATATTCTGTAGGGACAATGCCTTTTCTTAAAGCCTCTATGATCGCTCTCGCTTGAAAGGGTTTCATCTGTTCAATATCTTTTTGCGTTTTCACGTATAAACCTCTAATTTTTTAGAAACAGGACATGGGTAATCTGACGTTTTTCCCCTGCTTGATCAATCAACCAAAACGATTTTCCTCGTCCAGGATTCAATCGAATGCGGTATCCCTCTTCCGTTGCAGACACACGAGATTGGAAAAATCGCCAGAGATCTACAGAAAATTGTTCTATAGCGTATCCCCTAAACTTGCTTTTATCCATATTTTGAAAAAACGTCTTGCTTTGCAACGACCATACATAATCCGTATATAGTTGATGAACAGGCACTATGTCGCCAAAACCTCGCCCTTCTTTTTTTAAAATCTCTCTGTAACATTGCAGTAGCGATTCAATGAACATTCTCGCATCAAATGGCGTGTCATATAATTGACATTTTAATTTAGCAACCGTTGCAATAATTCGTCTTGGATCGATAGATTTTAAGGTGACTTGATTGATCTCTGTGTTTCTGGTTGAAAAGTCGACAGACCCTTCGATGCCTTTGAGTACAGAAAATCGAGGGAGATCCATCTCTAGAGGAAGATTCGCTTCCTGAGCTAACTGCAGTAAATCGTCTTTGAATCGAATCCGGTAATTTTCTATCTGAGTCTCTGCAAACGCTTTCATCTGATTAAAAACAAAACCGCAAGATTTAAGCTGCGAATCTTCCAAAATATCCTCAGCCTGCTTACTTCTCAAAAGTTCATCGATTTGGAAAAAGTCATTTTTTTCAATGCATCGAGCACATTTTTCTAGAAAATCGAATTTTTTTTGTCTTTGATTTTGTTCTTGTTGATAAGGCCTACTAACCTCTTGCAATTGCTCTTTAAGACGCTCTATCTCTGTTAACTCCTTTTGTTCCACGAAAGACCTCTTTTTATATTCCACTATTCAACGTTCTGAGACACGGACTAGAACATACTTCAAGGGCACGATTTTTGGCAAGTGATTCCTTCGTAGAACAACAGCTTCCGCTGGAAACTAGAGCTGCTGTCAGAAGAAAAAAGAAGTTTTGCTAAATAGGATTGCCAGGATAGTATAGGAACACAACATGACGGCCAAATTCGCCAAGGGGTCTTTTGAATTCTCGCATTAGAAAGTTTTTCTCCTACTATAGACCTTATCTCCGTCTTTTTATTGCAGATATGGTTTGCGCAATCGTTGCCTCCGCAGCCATCCTTGCAATCCCCCTATGCATTCGATACATTACAACAAACTTACTAGAAGTTGGCTCGGAAAGCGCACTCCACCAGATCTACATGATGAGTCTCCTCATGTTCGGCTTCATTGTATTGCACGCAATATGTCACTCATTTATTGATTATCAAGGGCATAAAATGGGCGCCTTAATGGAACGAGATATGCGAAGCGAACTATTCGCCCATTATCAAAAGCTTTCGTTCAAATTTTACAATGACCATAAGACCGGCCAGCTCGTGACGAGAATCTCCAACGACACATTGCAGCTAGCCGAACTTTATCACCACGGCCCAGAAGACCTTGTCATTTATTCTGTAACCTTGGTCGGTGCCTTTATTATTTTGTTCAACATCAATGTGTCATTGGCTCTCATCGCTTTTTTCTTTATCCCCATCATGAGCTTCTATGGATTTTATACAGCAAAAAAAATGTACACCGCGCTCAAAAAGAGCAGCGACAGAATTGGCAGGTGCAATGCTCAGGTCGAAGACACTCTCGGAGGCATTAGGGTTGTACAATCTTTTACGAATGAAGAGCTCGAAAAGAAAAAATTTACCCATGAAAATAATCACTTTCTTGAGAGCCGATTGGAGGGCTATAAAGCGGAGACAACCTTCTATGATGGGCTAACAACTCTCACACAGCTCATGACCCTTTCTATCGTCATCTTCGGAGCTGTCAGTATCGTGAAAGGCTCTTTAGATTTGGCTGACTTGCTCACATTTCTCCTATACATCACAATCCTTGTCGAGCCGATTGTACGGATAGGGAATTCCATTCGGCTTTATCAGGAAGGGGTTGCTCGCTTTCATCGGTTCATGGAAATTTTAGAAGTCGAGCCAGATATTCAAGAGGCCCCAAAGGCGAAAGATTTGACTCAGGTTCGAGGAGAAATAGAATTCACAGCCGTCAGCTTCAAATACAAAGAAGAGTATGACCACGCCTTAAAAAATATTTCTCTAAAAATCAACGCTGGAGAATATATTGCCCTGGTGGGTCTCTCAGGGGTGGGAAAAACGACCCTTTGTTCTCTAATCCCCCGATTCTACGATGTAAGTTCTGGAAACATATGCATCGATGGCCAAGAGATTAAAAACGTCACACTCAAATCCTTAAGAAAAAATATTGGCTTTGTCCAACAAGACATTTATCTTTTTGCCGGCACAGTTTTAGAAAATATTCGCTATGGCAAGCCGAATGCCACAGAAGAGGAAATTGTCATAGCAGCCAAACAAGCCAATGCACACGACTTCATTGCACAACTGCCGAATGGATACTTTACAGACGTTGGGCAACGCGGAATCAAGCTTTCTGGAGGACAAAAGCAACGAATTAGCATCGCTCGCGTTTTCTTAAAAGATCCTCCGATTGTGATCTTCGATGAAGCCACCAGCGCGTTAGATAACGAAAACGAAAAAGCGATACAAGATTCTCTTGAAAAACTGTTAAAAAACCGAACCACTTTGGTCATAGCGCATCGCCTGTCCACGATCAAAAAGGCTCAAAGAATCCTTGTCCTCACAGAGAACGGGATTGAAGAACAGGGAACACACGAACAGCTCCTCGCATTAAATGGACTCTACGCCCACCTCAATACCCTATAGTGCATGCTTTATGAAATTTAACGCGAACCCAGATCTTTAGTCCCTCTGGGTTTCTCGCCTCTGGATTCCCTATTTTGCTTTGGATTTGACTTGTTTGTAGTAGTCTCGTCCCCACCCAGTCAACTTGTCGTCTTTGAAGATCAAGGGAGTGAACTTTTGTTTAGGCGATTGTTCTCCATCGATTCGCAAAACAATGCTAAAATCTTC
>CAIPFQ010000219.1 GCA_903864395.1 uncultured Chlamydiae bacterium
ATGCAGTGCATGGCTCAGACACTCTGGCTGCGGCAAAAGTTGAGATCGCGATGTTCTTCAAGCCGAGTGAGATTTTTTCGAGAACCTAAAAAGAGATAGAGGAACCCTCTATTGCCGTAAATCCGCGACCTTCCTATGTTGCGGATTATATGCCACAATCAATCTCAATCGTCACGATTATCCTAGCGGGAGGGAAAGGGACGCGTCTTCATCCTCTTACCGCCCACCATGCGAAGCCTGCCGTCTCTTACGGGGGGCGCTATAAACTCATTGATATTCCTATATCCAACGCAATCCACTCTGGATATCGACATATTTTTATTATTGCCCAATATCTTGCGGAAGAGCTTGCAGCTCATATCAACCGCACCTATCGCTTTGATTCTTTTCAGGCTGGATCGATTGAGGTTTTGACCCCTCAAGAAAATGAAAAGCGAGAAAAAATATTTTTCGAAGGAACCGCCGACGCTGTGCGAAAAAATCTTTCCGTCCTTTTGCGCTCAGAGCCTGACTACTTTCTTATTCTCTCTGGAGACCAGCTCTATAATATAGACTTTCAAAAAATGATTGATTTTGCACAAAACACAAAAGCGGATCTGACCATTGCCTCTCTCCCAGTGCATGCGAAAGAGGCGCATCGGATGGGATTGCTCAAAATTGCAAAAGAGGGAGGCGCGGTCATCGATTTCATCGAAAAGCCGCAAGATGAAAAGGCTTTACAGCCCTTTCAAATCGATCCCCACTTTTTCGCTAAAAAGGGTTTGCCTTCAGCGACGAATCCCTACTACCTCGGATCTATGGGCATTTATGTGTTCAAGAGGGACTCTTTGGTCTCTCTTCTTCAAGAAGATCCGCGGACAGATTTTGGCTATCATCTCATTCACACCGCAATCAAAACGCAAAAGGTCTTTCCATTCATCTATCATGGATACTGGGAAGATATCGGAACCATCGACTCTTATTATCAGGCCAATCTTATTCTCACCGAAAGCCATCGAGGCCTAGATCTATACAACGAACAAAAACCCATTTACGCCTCTCCCCTATTTCTTCCAGGGCCTAAAGTCACATCGGCTGCAATCACCGATTCGCTTTTGTGCGAGGGAAGCGTAATTGAGGCGGCTGAAATTACACATTGCGTGATTGGGTTAAGATCTCATATTAAAAAAGGAACGATTTTGCGCCACACCGTGATGATGGGCAACCCTAGCACCGAGGCACTTGCGACACAAGAGTTTGCCATAGGAGAAAACTGTCTGATTGAAAAAGCGATCATCGAAGAGCATGTCCGCATTGGAAACGAGGTCATTTTAACCAACAAAGACAATACACAACACCGTGACGTAGGGAACGGTCTTTTTATTCGAGAGGGGATTATTATCGTCACTGCGGGCACCTCGATTCCAGATCGTTTTGTTTTATAAAAAATTATGGCAATAGACTTGAGTTTCCCAAATTTTTGGCTTGACAGACCCGTTCTCGGGGAGACGGCTGCAAGGAGCCCCAGGGAACCCGATGCAGCCAACCCTGAAACGGGTTAGCGAAGCAGGGCGACACCGCAGACGTCCGCCGAAATCGGGAAATGTCAAGTCAAAAATTTGGGACACTCAAGAATGGAATCTCGGTGCATTTTTTTAAGAAATGGGGGCTTTGGCGATGCTCTATGGACAGAGCCCATTGTGCGCTATTTTTTAGACCGAGGCCATCGAGTCGATCTTTTCTGTCGCCATGTTTCAGTTTTTGCTCACTATCCCAGCGATCGCTTAAGGCTCAACGACTTTAAACCCCTGTTTCCTCCGCCCCTAGAGCCCATTTCTTTAGATTTTTTCGAATGGCCAAAAATGCATGTTTTAGAAGCCTTTCGCATTCAGGCAAACATTCCTGCTATGGAGTTAAGCCTTCCCAGGCTTCATCTGACCCCAAAAGAAAAAGAAAGAAAAATCCAAGAAAAATATGCAATCCTCCACCTCGATCCCTATAAGAGGGATAAAAACTTTAGAAATGCTTACGGGATACAGTGGGAAAAAGTTCTTCGCTTTATAAAGGAACAAAATCTAACGCCCCTTCAGATCTCTGCAAAGAAAACGCCTTGCATTGGAAAATATGTACCCACAAACAGTTTTAGGGATGTCATGTCTTTGATGCTTCATGCGAATCTTTTTATAGGGCTCGACTCGGGCCCGAGCCACATTGCTGCCGCAATGAGAATCCCTTCTGTTCTTTTTTTTGGCTCAGTGAATCCCGCGTACCGACATCTCGACACGATGAATAAAGTGTTTCTTCAAAGTCCCTGTCCTTTCGCTCATTGCTACCATGATCCATTAGTTGAGGGCTTGCAGATAAAACAAGCCTGCCGCCTTGTTCCGCCGAAGCAAAGACCCCCTTGCTGCATCCACGACACAGAGCGAGTGATTGAAGCGATCCGGTCTGTCCTTTAGGAGAGCTCCCCTAAAGCAAAAGCCGAGGCCATGCGATCGATTTCCTTCCGCCGTATCCGAGCCTTTTCAGCTTCCTGGCGCCACCCGCACACCGCTTGACTGATTTCTCGCACAATTTTTTGCGCTTCAAAATCATCCAATCCAAAATAAGAAGCCACGCTCAGTGCAAGGGGAATGGAGGCACTCGGATCGTTCGCATCAATTGCAGTTGACAAAACTCTTGGGCGAATGTCAAGAGGGGTAGGATTTAAGTCATAGGCAGGCGAGAGCCTCCAACCATCCCCGTTCTTATACAAAAATGCATAATTGCGAAGATGATCGTCGCCGTTAGAAATCATGACGTTAAAAACAATCCGCCGCCACAGCGCTTTAAGATCCTCTTGCGGATGCGCAGTAATCTGCCGAATCGCATCTGCAATCTCTAAATAGCTATGCATTTCATTATCCTTGGCTCCCAAAGCACTCATTGCAGATAAAAAAGGGATACGCATCTCCCCGTTTCGATCAAACCGTCGCGATAATAAAATTCGTTTGCACCCCACTGGTTCCAGGCGATTCAAAGGAATTTCAATCCCCGCTTTTTTCGCTAATGCAAGAGCTACGGCTTCCCATCCAATGACATCGATTTCGTCATCCTCTTTAGGAAATTTTGCGATCGCCAAAAAACCTTTATCCCGAACTAAAGCTTTGGGACGAGCCCCCCCCCAAAGAAGATCCTGGAGCTAGTAACAAACGACAAAATGCCCAAAGCAAAACTTCGAGACTGTGGGCTAGAAATTCCCGATCAAGTTTCTTTATTTTCTTTTTTAGATAA
>CAIPFQ010000220.1 GCA_903864395.1 uncultured Chlamydiae bacterium
AGTAAAGTTGTTTTTCCACCGCCATTAGGCCCGATGACTCCGATGAATTCGCCCCTGGTCACTTGAAACTGTGCTTCTTGAAGCACATGCGTCTTTTCGTAGGAAAAGCAAAGCCCAGAAGCTGCGATCGCAATTTTTTTCACAGAGGGCTTTCCCCTTGCGCCGCAAACATTTTATACGCCAGAGTGAGCATTGTTTCGATATAATTGGGAGCGTAGGGATCGATGGATGTAATGGGGATGTGAAGTTGCTGCGCAACGATTTGCGTGCCTTTGTTGTTGTGCTGAGGCAGAGCGATGGCGAGGGAAGTTTCTAAATCCAGTGCCTTTTGCATTACGTCCTTTAAATGATGCGGTCTCGGCTCCTTTCCTTCCTGCTCAATGGTAATTTGAATGAGGTTGTACTCGCTGCAAAAATAACCAAAGGCCGCGTGAGACGTAATAAAAGATTTATAATGAGAGGGATCTAACAGGGCATGAATTTCTTTATCGAGGCGGTCGAGTTCATCAAGACATAGGTCTAAATTACGTTTGAAAATTTCTTTATATTCGGGGAACTGCAGTGTGAGAGTTTCAGAAATTTTCTTTGCCTGGATCTGGAGTAATTTTGGACTGAGCCAAATATGGCGATCGAGGCTGCCTTGCGTTTCGTGGGCGCAGCATATCCCCTCTTCATGAGATACAAGAGGCACTCCTGTGCGCAGATCCTGGACTACGAGGGGCTCATTTCGATTCTGTAAAAGGGGGAGTATTTTTTCTTCAAAAGGCTCTCCGAGCCGAAACCATATTTTCCCGTGAGACAAAGATTTCACTTGGCGTGGGGTTGGTTCAAACGCATGAGGGTTGGCTGAAACAGGTGTAATCGTTTGAATGTTAAGGAGATCTCCGCTGATTTTTTGCACTAGGCAAAGGTAGGGGGCGATGCTGACGAAAACAAGGGGCTTTGGAGGCTCTTGGGGTTCTAGGGCGCTTGAGCAGCCAAAGATTGCGAGACAGGCGAGGGGAATAAGAAATATTTGGAGGATGCGTCTGGTTGTTTTTAAGGAATGTTTCATGCCACCCAGACTATCATGAATTCCCTCCAAAAGGCTATCTTTTTCTTGCTCATAAATTTCAATTGGTGTAACGTCGTAGCGTTTTGTATGGAGAGGTGTCCGAGTGGCTTAAGGAGCACGCTTGGAAAGCGTGTGTGCGTGAAAACGTACCGTGGGTTCGAATCCCACCCTCTCCGAATTTTTCTTCTTTTCGCGGTGTTTGTCTCTTTTCAAAAAAGAAAAGACCTGTCAAACAGATTTTCGAGGCCCTATGAGATGTCCTTTTTGCAGCTATGAAGAATCGAAAGTCACGGATTCGAGGGAGGCGTCGGAAATAAACGCGGTTCGTCGAAGAAGGGAATGCTCTCATTGCATGCGAAGATTTACGACCTTTGAAACCATTGATTTGAGTCTTCAGGTAAAAAAAAGAGATGGAACCTATGAAGATTTTTTGCAGGAAAAGCTTATTAATGGGATGGACGCCGCATGTCGCCATACGTTGATTAGCCATGATCAAGTTCGCGCTTTGGCGGGAAAAATCAAAGCGGATCTCATGACTCGGGGCGTGCGCGAAATCGCAAGTCGGGAGCTGGGCGAAATCGTCATGGATCTCCTGCAAAAAACAGATGTTGTGGCTTATATTCGCTTTGTTTGCGTATATAAGCGGTTTAAAAATATTCGAGAACTCGTGGATGCGATTATTTCAGTCGCGCCCCAACCAGAACTGAATGAGGATGTGAATGTCGCTGAATAAACAAGAAATTGCTCACTTTAAACAAAGATTAGAAGAAATGCGCAGCCAAATTACGCGCACTGTCGCGATGTCAAAAAAAGAAGCGACAGCACCCGATGAAGCGAAGGGCTATTCTCAGCACTCGGCTGATGAGGGGACAGATGATTTTGTCAAGCAGGTGAATCTTGAGGTTGCGAATAAAGAATTCGGTCTTCTGCGGCAGATCGATCGAGCCCTCGAGAAGATCGAAGAGGGAACTTATGGCGTGTGTGATATTAGCAGAGAGCCTATCCCGATGAAGCGACTAGAGGCGCTTCCTTATGCGGCGATGACGGTCAAGGCGCAAGAAAAATTTGAGAAGGGAGAATTGTGAAGTTTCTCTTTCTTTTTGGTCTTCTCTCTCTCGATATTTTGTCTAAGATCGGGGCTCTTTCTTGGGTTGCCCCGATGCATTCTGGGTCGTATCCGTTTGGTGGGATAGGGATCCTTCAAAATATTTTTGGAATTAGTTTTTCTTTGAACACAGTGTTCAATACGGGCGCTGCTTGGGGGATTTTTTCTGGGTACCCGCTTCTTCTCTTTTTGTTTAGAGTTTTGATGATTGGAGGCTTGGTGTTCTTTCTTTGCTTTGAAAAGAAAAAAGCGAAAAACTTTCCTCTTTGGTTGATTGCGACGGGAGCGATCGGCAACGCGATTGATTATCTTCTCTATGGGCATGTGGTCGATTTTTTTCATTTTGTTTTTTGGGGGGTCTCTTTCCCTGTGTTTAACTGCGCTGATGCCTATATTTCTATTGGGGTTGCGTGGCTCTTCCTTTTTGAATCTTGTAAGAAAAAAGCTTTGTCCTCATGACGTCTCTTCGCATTTCTTGCCCTGCAAAAGAAGGGGTCTATCAGGGTGCAAAATGGTTAAAAACTCAAGTGCTTTGCGATGCAGTGGAGCTCAAGGCGCTCTTTGCTGCTTTTTCTCCTTTTTCCATTTTTCCTTTGACAGGTCTTTCTGAGGGTCTTCCTATTTCTGAGTCAGCGTTCCTCGATGAGTACGATGCATGGATGGTAAAATTGCAAAGGGGGGAGCTTCCGTCTGAGGTCTCGCTTAGAGCCTTTTTAGCTGCGGCTTTTACGGAAGATCTTGAGGCACTGTGGCTCCAAGAGGTTCCAGGCAAAAGATATTTGACAAAAATTGCAAAACCGCTGCTCCAGGTGCAAAGCGCTTGGTTTTCTTATTCGGCGCTCGATGGAGAATTTCGTCCAATGACCTTGGGGCCTCGCAGTATTTTTTGGGGGCTTCAGTTTTCTTATCCTCAGGTTTATCAGGAAGCGCGAACGGGGGAGCTCAAAGAAACGATTCGGGGGGCTCTTTTTGAAAAATTGCGCCCCTGGGTGCGTGAATTTACGCGCGCAACCCCTTTTGTCGTGGGAGGGCGTCGAGTCAATTCTCCTATTCGCTTAGGAAAGAACTGTTTTTCCTGGATTCACCATCATCCCCAACTTAAAGCCCAAGGGATTCAGATTTATGCAGAATGAGCATCAACTTTTAGGGAGTGGCAATGGTCGCAAGCAAGAGCGTTTTGGTTCTTTTATTTTAAACCGTCCTTGTCCGCAAGCGATTTGGCTTCCTCAAAATTCTTTGGAGGCAGATGCGATATTTAGCCGAGAAGAAGGGACAAAATGGACATTTGAAAAAAAGATCCCAGACTCTTGGAATGTAAGGGTCGAGGGAATTCTTATGAAAATCGCTCTGACTGATTTTGGTCATGTGGGTCTTTTTCCAGAACATGCAGGCCTTTGGAGCTGGATGGGAGATCGCGTTGTTCCTGGTTCTAGTATTTTGAACCTGTTTGCTTATTCAGGGGGGGCTACGCTATCTCTTGCAAAAAGGGGAGCCTCACTTTGTCATCTCGATGCGTCGAAGGGGATGGTGCAGTGGGCCAAAGACAATGGAGCTCTCAATGG
The DNA here is from genome assembly GCA_903864395.1 of uncultured Chlamydiae bacterium. Taxonomy (GTDB): domain Bacteria; phylum Chlamydiota; class Chlamydiia; order Chlamydiales; family SM23-39; genus CAIPFQ01. The sequence goes on from CAIPFQ010000220.1 coordinate 3,722, forward strand.
ATTGAGTGGGGCTCCGATTCGATGGATTGTGGATGACGCGATCAAGTTTTTACGGCGAGAAGTAAAGAGGGGTGTGCGCTATGATGGGATTTTGTTGGATCCACCAACGTTTGGAAGAGGTGCGCAGGGGGAAGTATTTAAAATTGAGCGCGATATTCAAGAGTTGTTGGAGCTTTGCAAAGAGCTCCTGTCTCAAAAGCCTCTTTTTTTAGTCTTTTCATGCCATACCCCAGGTCTTACTCCTATTGTGTTGTCTCATTGTTTAGGGCAAATGTTTCAAAAGCCTGTAGAGGCGTTTGAGATGCTCCTTGCTTCGGAGGGTGGTTTTTCCATTCCGAGCGGTTGTGTAGCGAGGATTGATTATGCTGGATAAAATTACGAGTTTACAAAATCCAAAAATTAAAGATGTCGTTCGTTTGCGAGAAAGAAGAGAAAGAGCGCGAGAAGATTTTTTTCTGATCGAGGGGTATCGGGAGCTTAAAAGGGCTGTAGATGCTGGAAGAAAGATAGAAGCTCTTTTTTATTGCCCTGGATTTTTCTTGGGCGACAATGAAAAAGATCTTATTGCTTGCGCAAAAGCGGACGTTTATGAATGTACGCGCGAAGTTTTTGAAAAAATTTCTTACCGAGATCGTCCCGATGGTCTTTTGGCGGTGGCTCCTCAGGTGCATTTGACGTTGGCGGATATACAATTGTCTGCTTGTCCCTTTCTTTTGATTGCAGAAAAAATTGAAAAGCCTGGTAATTTGGGAACAATTCTTCGCTCTTGCGATGCGGCTGGCG
>CAIPFQ010000221.1 GCA_903864395.1 uncultured Chlamydiae bacterium
ATAGAGCCTGATTTTTTAAGCGGTTGATTGTGAATAGTTTGCGAAAGTAAAAAATCACAATCAAGTCACTGAACTTGGGTTAAATCTTTCAGAGGCAGAAGAAGACTTCCTATTGACAACCCTCCGTTTCTCCGCTACAGTTTTCATCTATGGCAGAAAAAACCGAAAAGGCGACACCTAAAAAACTTAGAGATGCTCGCAAAAAAGGCCAAGTCGCCAAAATTCAGGATCTGCCTGCCGCAATCACATTTTGTGTTTCTTTAGGATCGGCAATTGCCGCCATGTCCTTTTTTTTTGATCAAATCGGTACCTTTATGTTGGCGATCTTAAGGGCGGTTCCCGATGTAGGCTCTGATTTTAATAACCAAGCTCCTGGATATTTTCTATTTGCCATGCAGGTCATATTACAATCGAGTCTTCCAATCATGGTTCTTGTCGCTTTAGTCGGCGTCATTGTAAGCTTTCTCATCATTGGTCCCGTATTTTCCTTTGAAGCGATGAAATTCGATCTAAAAAAACTCAATCCTGTTGAAGGGATTAAGCAAAAATTCAAATTAAAAACACTCATAGAGCTTCTTAAATCCTGCGCTAAAATCACCGGGGCCGCGATCATCATTTATAACATCATCATGAACTCTCTTCCTGAAGTGATTTCCACCGCTCTTATGCCCCCGATCGCAAGCGCTCTTGTCGTCAACAAGTTTCTGTTTTCAGTGCTGATCCAAGTGGGTATCTTTTTTATCCTCGTGTCTCTCTTCGACCTTGCCTTTCAAAAGAAGAATTTTGCCAAAGAGATGATGATGCAAAAATTCGAAGTGAAACAGGAGTACAAAGACACCGAGGGAGACCCAATGATTAAGGGGAAACGCAGAGAAATGTTTCGAGAAATCGCTTACCAAGACGGGCCTCGTTCCGCAAGACGGGCGCGCGCGATCATTACGAATCCCACACATATCGCTGTGGCTATAAAATACGATCCAGAAGAAGAGCCAGCTCCGATCATTTTGACCATGGGAGTTGATTTTATTGCTGAAGAGATCATAAAAATAGGGATCGAAAACAAAATCCCGATCATGCGAAATGTAGAATTAGCGAGAGATCTGTACAATAAGGGGAAAATCTCCGAATATATCCCTGAAGATCTCTATCCAGCAGTAGCGGAAATCATAAAATGGATCGAGTCATTAGAAAAAAATACAGAAGTGCATAAGGAGCTTTTCGAACCATGAGAAAATTTTTCGACACCCTTGTCCGTGTTCTTGGAGGAGACCGAATGCTCGCCTCCATTTCAAAATCGAGCGATCTCGTTTTGGCCTTCTTAATTATCTCCATCATCATGATGTTGATATTTCCCGTCCCCCCCAATGTCATCGACATCCTGATCGCAATCAACTTAGCCGCCTCGATCACTATCCTCTTTGTGGCCCTTTACATTCAAAAGGCCGTGCAGCTCTCGATCTTCCCCTCGCTTCTTTTGATTACGACGCTTTATCGACTCGGGATCAATATTTCTTCCACGCGGCAAATTCTTCTCAAAGCGAACGCGGGGCACATCATTCAAGCCTTTGGAGATTTCGTTGTCGGCGGCAACTACGTTGTGGGGATGGTCGTCTTCCTCATCATCACGATTGTTCAATTCATCGTCGTGACCAAGGGTGCGGAGAGAGTCGCCGAAGTGGCGGCTCGATTTACCCTGGATGCGATGCCTGGAAAACAAATGTCGATTGACGCTGATCTTCGCTCTGGGATTATTGATCAGCAGCAAGCTAGAGATCTGCGCCTCGGATTGACCAAAGAGAGTCAGCTCTATGGAGCGATGGATGGAGCGATGAAATTTGTGAAGGGAGATGCTATCGCAGGGATTGTGATCGCCTTCATTAACATTATCGGCGGGCTCATCATTGGAAACACTGTTCACGGGATGACGCTTGGCGATTCAGCGAGAATTTATACGCTCTTGTCTATCGGGGACGGTCTAGTATCCCAGATTCCCTCGCTCATGATCGCGATCACGGCAGGGATCGTGACAACGCGCGTATCGAGCGATAAAAAAGATTCCCATTTGGGCAAAGACATTTCGGAACAGCTACTAAAGCAGCCGAAGGCTCTTATGATTTCAGGCACCGTTCTTTTCGCTATGGGCTGGATTCCTGGATTTCCGACCTGGGCCTTTCTTGTCCTATCCTCAATGATCACGCCCCTTGGATACTTTTTTTGGAAGAGTAGTCAACGCGTTGCCGCCAAAGCGGCCGCTGGCATCGGGCCTACCGAATCGGTGGAAGAGGGGCACGCAGTCACAGGAGGGGGGAGCGAGGATTATGCGCTCACTCTGCCCGTTGTTCTCGATTTAGGGGCGTCAATTTCCCAAATGATTCGCAAAGATAAGCAAGGGCTTACCTTTATCGATCAAATGATCCCTAAGATGCGCCATGCGCTCTATCAGGATCTTGGAGTGCGCTTTCCTGGCGTTCATGTGAGAACCGATGCCCCTTCTTTAGAGGCAAATGAATACGCCTTGCAGCTCAATGAAGTGCCTATTATGAGAGGAAAGCTCATTCTCAAACACATTCTTACCAATGAAACGGAAGAGACGCTGCGCCGCTATAACATCCCTTGGATCACTTCGAAAAACTCGCTGGGCATGCCAGCTCTTTGGGTCGAAGAGAAATACCAAGAGATCCTCAGGCGCGCTCAGATCCGTTTTTGGACAGGGCTTGAGGTGATGGTTCTTCATCTTTCAAAATTCTATCGGCAATATGCGAATGAATTCATCGGCATTCAAGAGGTGCGCGCCATCCTTGAGTTCGTAGAGCGCTCCTTTCCAGATCTTATTAAAGAAGTGACAAGGCTTGTGCCCTTGCAAAAGCTGACAGAAATTTTGCGCCGTCTCGTTCAAGAGCAGGTGTCGATTAAAGATCTCCGTACGATTTTAGAAGCGCTTAGCGAATGGGCGCAAACGGAAAAAGACACAGTCGCCTTGACCGAATATGTTCGCTCTTCTTTGAAGCGCTACATCAGTTATAAATACTCTGAAGGACAATCGGTTCTCGCAGTTTATCTCCTCGATCCTGAAATCGAAGATATGGTGCGCGGCGCTATCAAGCAAACGTCGGCGGGCTCTTATCTCGCTTTAGATCCAGACTCTGTCCAAATGATTCTTCACTCTGTGCGCAATACGATTAAGCCCACGCCCCCAGGAGGGCAAATGCCTGTATTGCTCACGGCCATGGATGTGCGTCGCTTTGTTCGCAAGCTCATTGAAGGAGAGTTCCCCGATCTTGCAGTCATTTCATTCCAAGAAGTGGTATCTGAAATTCGGATTCAACCGCTAGGCAGAGTCCAACTTACATAGGATTTTAATACAATGGCAGACCCTAATATTTCTCATCTCATTCAAGCCAATGCCGTCGCTATCCGTATGATTCAACAAGCGGTGGCCGAAGCGCAGGCCATGCAAGTTGAATCTGAGGACAACCTCAGTCAATACCTGGACACAAGCTCCTTTGCTCCTCTGCAGAGAATTAAAAACTTCAAAGATCTGAATGAACTTGTAACGCAGATTCTCTCTTCTGAAGAACAAGAGGTTGAAGAGGCGAAAGAAGTTCACATCATGAAAATGGAGATAGTGGAACAGGTTGCGGATCGGTTTCAGAAAAATAATTTTGAGCTGAATCGGAAAACGCTGTTGATTTTACGCCAACATCTCAACGCACAAGATTCTCCTGAAGACATTGTGCGTAAAGTGCTTGCCGTCTACCCCGATCCCTCTTTGGCGGATGAAGCGCTTGAGTTTCTTCTAGAAACTGCGAGCCCAGATCTTAGCGATGCGATGCAAAAAGCAAAAGAAAAGCTAAACGCCGATTTTTCCCGAGAAATTCGAGCGGGGCGCAATATGGGGGCACAGGCGCGACAATTTTCCGAAGCGGGGCTTGGATCTCCAAACTCTCTCAGGGATCTCTATCGAGATATTACAGGCACGCAAAGAGAACCTCTTGCCTTATTTAATGAGCTGAGCGAGAAATTTAACTATGACAACTTAAAATCAGCGATTCAATTTATGTTACATTCTCTTGGGGTCGATTTGCGAGCCAAAGGGCCCTCCATCGCGCGCGGCGATCTCAAGCGTTTGATTGATGAAATCCGATCCCTTCAGGGGATTCTTGGCGTCTTTCGTTTTTTTCAATCGCGCGTGCGCCTTATGGATCGACAATTTCAGTCCTACAATCTTCCCCCTGCCCATCGCCCAAGCTTTGAGCACCTCGCTCGCCTATTCATTAAGATTTTAGGAGAGCGCTATATGAATGGAGACAAAATTCTTCAAACAGCAAAACTGCTAGAAATAGAAAAAGAAATCGCAGCGCAAATCATTGTCTATACACAGATGAAAGACGCTATCCGTCAAGTCGCCCCCCGTTACTTCCGCGATATGCGCCATAAAGAGGAGCAGCTCAATGCGTATCTTGAGGCCCTCGAAAAATTAGACGATCAAATGGAAGACGAAGAGGAGGAAAAAGACAAAAAAGAAGACGAAGAGGAGAAAAACTCTTAATGGATCCCTTGCAACAGCTTCTCTCTCTTCTCGGCGAAGAGCTTCACCTCAAATTGCATATCGATCATCACAGCTCTTGTTCTATCCGCTTATCTTCAAATCTTATTGTCCAGCTTCAGCTCAATGACACCCAAGAAGATCTACTTCTATTCGCCAAGCTTGGAGAGGTGCCTCCAGGCAAATTTCGAGAAAATTTTTTGACCTCTGCTTTAAAAGCCAATGGAGGGCCTGATCCAATCCCAGGCATTTTAGGCTATATTGGAAGAAATGATCAACTCGCCCTTTTTCAAAGCTATCCTCTAAGAATTTTAGAAAAAGAGACGCTTCTCCCTCTTTTTGGAGGCTTTGTCGCTATGGCTGTACAATGGCGAGATGCTTTGGAGCGAGGCATTTTTTGATGAAAACCTCTGCGCACTGGCAACAAGTCGGTCAAAAAGCGCATCATGGCCTCTGCCTTCCCCTGTCCGCCCTAAGAACAAAAAGCAGCTCTGGAATCGGGGAGTTTTTAGATCTTCTCCCCCTTCTCCCTTGGTGTCGATCCTTCGGATTCGATACGATTCAGCTGCTGCCTTTAAACGACAGCGGAATGGATCCGAGCCCCTATAATTTGCTTTCCAGCTGTGCCCTCAATCCCATCTATTTAAGCCTGACGGCGCTCCAAGGGCCCAAAGAGAGCCTTTTCGCCTTTTCCCGTTTCAATGAAGAGATTCGTCTTGCGTGGCAAGAGATCAAAGCGATGAAACTGGCTTGGCTGGACAATTATTTCCAGCAAACTTTTTCTACTCTTTCCAGTACGCCTGCCTACCTAGCTTTTTTAGAAAAACATCCGTGGCTCTCTTCTTACGCTCATTGTATGAGTCTTAAGGAGCACAGAAGCGCTGACTTTTATCGATGTCTCCAATACCACTGTTTTGCTCAAATGAAGCAGGTAAGGGACAAAGCATCTTCCTATGGAATTTTTCTCATGGGAGATCTTCCCATTTTACCTGGGAGAGAAAGTGTAGATCTTTGGTCTAACCCCTCTTTGTTTCATCAGGCATTTTCAGCAGGCGCCCCTCCTGACAAATACAACGCGCAGGGACAAAATTGGGGCTTTCCTCTGTACAATTGGGACGCGATGCGAAAGAATCATTTTTCCTGGTGGAAAGAAAGACTAGCGAATCTTTCAGAGCTCTATCACATGTATCGCATTGATCACGCTGTTGGATTTTTTCGCATTTGGGCGATTCCTGAAGGGAAACTGCCCTTGGAGGGTCATTTTATTCCAGAAAACCCCTCTCTTTGGGAGCCTCTTGGCAAAGAGTTGTTGAGCCTGCTGATCGAGGCCTCTCCTCTTTTGCCGATTGCGGAAGATTTAGGAACCATTCCCCCTGAAGTCTATCCCATTTTGAAAGATTTTGGCCTTTGCGGGATCAAAGTGCTGCGTTGGCAAGGATCTGTGCCGTATCAAGACTATGAACCCTTTAGCATGACGACAGTTTCGACCCCCGATATGGAACCTCTCGCGCTATGGTGGCAAAAATACCCCGAAGAGGCAGCGGCGCTGCAATACCAAAAACATTGGGCTATAGAGCCAACCCTTTCTCCAGAGCGTCATTTTGAAATCCTAAAAGACGCCCATAGCACCTCGAGTTTTTTTCATATCAACCTATTGCAAGAGTACTTTGCGCTCTTTCCAGAGCTTGTCTCTTCCGATCCCGAGGAAGAGAGGATCAATGTTCCTGGCACCTTGTCTGAAAAAAACTGGACGTACCGCTTCCGTCCCTCCGTAGAAGAATTTGTAAACCACGCCGCTCTAGCAGCGGCGATGCGCAAACTTATTCAACCTTTGGGTTAATGATGACGACGATCCCATGATGATCTGAGATAGCGGTTTGCGTATTATAAGAGCTATCAAAAGATTTTACAATCTTTGCATCTGTAAAAGAGGTTTTAGAATTTTCGTTTCCAATCAGAGCAATATATTCGATTTGCCGATCTCCTATCTTAGCCCAAGTTTAACGGGTCTTTTTGCGCTA
>CAIPFQ010000222.1 GCA_903864395.1 uncultured Chlamydiae bacterium
ACAATATCCATTGTTGAATATAGATATTTTTAAACAAATAACACAAATAACATCTGGTTTGAATGGTATTGTAAATGAAATAAATCTTAATAAAAAATTAATCAATGAATTTGAAGAAAAACTAAAAGATCACAAAGAAGTAGCTTTGAAATACTTTTCTCCTAGAGGAGGGGCGGCGAGCAAAGAAGATGAACAGATCAGAAAGGGTCTGGAGCAAGGGGTGATTGAAATATCTAACGAATGGAGGCGGGAAGACCTTTCGAAGAAAGAAGATGGGGATGATGCTTTAATGACATCGCAAGATAATGAGCTTATAGGTTCTTTGAAGACCTATCAAAAGACTCTTTTAGGGTCGCTCTCATTAATACTTACGAAAACTGGAGCCTCTTCTGAAAAAGAGTTCAAGGAACGACTTCTTCCTTTGTATAAGTCTGGTCGTATCGCAGAGCAAGAAGATCTAGCCGTTACGAATTTTCTTGTTACGACAACGTGCGTCCAACAGTTGGATCAAGCCCTCGCAGCAACGCCAGAGCGTCGGCGGGCTCTTGTGCTAGCATTGTTTGAAAATCGATCCAATGAGGCTTTGCAAAAAGAGCCTGCCTTACAAAGAAAATGTCTTGTCGTTGAATATTTGAATAAGGTGATTTTACGGCCTAAACAGATTGAAGGCCTGTTACAGTTCGTCGAGGATCCAAAGTGCTGGTGTTCAATTCGCATGGGGATTGGAAAGACCTCTTACATTATGCCAATCATTGCCGATCTTCTTGTGGACAAGGGATATTTTCCCATCCTCACGGTGCCCGGCCGCATGCTGATGCGCAATCGAAATTCTATCGATGAATCGACACGAAAGTTTTTTGATCAGCCAGCGGTAGAATTTATTCTCTCGAAACAAAAAAATCTTTCCTTTGCAACGCTATCGGAAAAGTATTGCCATCTCTTGAAAATTAAGCAAGCGGGAGGATACGTCATTACAAGTCCCGAACAGCTCGCCTGCCTTAACGAGCAAATCACGTTGTATAGACAGGAACTGAAAAATATTAATTCCTTTGAAGAGAAGAATATTTTAGAAATATTCCAAACTACCCATAAGATCCATTATTTGCAAAAAATAGCGCAGCTAATTTATGGGGAATCTGCGTTAGGCCCCTCTTTCTTTTTCGGCGATGAGGTCGACGATACGCATCAGATCTCTAATCAAATCAATCTCGGCATCGGAGACAAGGGGCCTGTCAATTTAAAAATTCGCGAAGCCGTGAAGGCTTTCTTCACTCTTCTCGCTGCCTCAGAATCTGCCGATTTGATCAGTTTGCAAACAGCCATTCGGTCGGGAGGACAGGCGGGCCTGCTGGCCAAAGAGCGAGATCAGGCTCTTAAGGCATTGGCTCTAGAGCTCAAAAATAGTCAGTATCTCAAAGGGGCTTTGGGGAAAGAATATACCGTTATTGCAGGTTGTTCGAATGATGATTGGTGTAATTATTTATTAAAAAACTCAACCAATCTTCCAGTCAATTGGCCTGAGGATGATTCAGAGAATTTTGCCGAAACGCTTGGCACTCTTAAAACCTTGTTCGGAACTACGGCGAGAGATTTTCTGCGGCTTCAGCCAGGGAATGATTTTGGATTTTCTAATTACACGGGCCTCGTGGTCGTTCCTAAAAACCTCAAAAACGAAATTCAAGGAATGCGCTATGGCAATGAGTATGAGCTTGTCTTTGCGCAATATCTCGGCTATTACAACATGCTTTTTTCGTTTGGGACGACGAGGGACACCCATGCGTGCCTTGAGAAGGAATTGCAAACCATGAAACGCACAGACAAAGAGACCTTTCAAAGATTGGAGACTGCAGCAAAAACAGCAGACAAGGATCTTCTCACACATCTTTTGGATCCAAAATCCTGGGAATATCGTTTTCAAATCTTGGAGAAGGTCTTTGA
>CAIPFQ010000223.1 GCA_903864395.1 uncultured Chlamydiae bacterium
AAAGTTGCAAAGTCGAGTTACACGCTTCATACCCTCTCTGCCTATGATTCATACAATATACCCGTTCAGTAATATTTAATCAATCTCTCTGGTACGCAAGGCAAACAATTTGAGACAACATGTCTTAGCGATAAAGAAAAAACTCTATTTCTTCAAGAGTTTTTCCCTTGGTCTCTGGAACAGAGCGCCAAAAACAAAAAAATGCCAACGCTCCGACAAAGGCGTAAAAACCAAAAATTTGCGCAAAGCCCCAGGAATCTAGCCAAGAAGGAAATGTCGCAACCACAATAAAGTTGCTTAACCAACATATAAAAGTCATCGCTCCAATGGCTTTTGCCCGAATCTTCAATGGATAAATTTCAGAAATCAACACCCAAGGGATCGGCCCTAAGCCAATCGCAAAAAAGACCATGAAAGAAACTAAAGCCCAAGGAGCTAAGAAAGAGCCATCGGGCAACACAAACGAACAGCTCAGAGCGACAAGACTCACGAACGCTCCCGCCTGGCTTACCAAGAGTAAAAGCCGTCTTCCTGCGCGATCTATGAAAAAAAGGGCAAAAAGCGTCGCAAGGACGTTCGCCGCGCCAAAGCCCAACGTAATTGTAATTCCTTGGCTCACACTGGCCAATCCCGCCTCTTGAAAAATGAGGGGGGTAAAATAAATAATCGCGTTAATCCCCCCCCACTGTTGGAATAAGACAAGAAGAGCTCCGATCCAAAGCCCCTTGCGAAAGAGCGGAGAGAAGAGCGTCTGCCAGGAAGAAGCTTTTTCTTCCCTAAGACAAGGAGGCGCGCTTTCAGGGATGAAAAAAAGACAAACTCCCTGTAAAAAAGCGGGAATGATGGTACAAAGAAACATGGCGCGCCAATTCCCAGAAGAAGCAAACATCCAATTAACAAAATACGCCCCCATTGTTCCCATCGTCACAGCAAGCTGAAATAGGGAAACAAACGCTCCGCGACGAGACGGCGGCGCAATTTCCGCCAAGTAGAGAGGCACTGTCAGAGAGGTAATGCCTACGGCAATCCCTGTAGCGAAGCGACAAAGGAGGAAAAGAGAAAAGTGAGAAAGAAACAAGAAAGGAAGATTGCAAACTATATAGAGAAAGGCTGCGATCATAAGCGCTTTTCGCCGCCCATAACGATCCGCCAATGTGCTGGCTACAGGCGATCCGATAAGGGCACCTAAAAGAATCATTCCAGCAGCGAGTCCCTCTTGCATAGGGCTCAAAGAAAATTTTTGCGATACAAAAAACAAAGCCCCCGCAATGACGCAAGCAGAATAACTTTGTAAAAAACCACCTAAAGAGGCCGCAAACGCTCCAAAACGCACCCTATTGCTCACCAATGAGATAGTGAGCTATCTTTCGCTCAAGAGATTTAGGGATCTCTACTTCAAGCAAAATATCATTTTCTTCATACTCGCGTGAAAAAACCTTTCCCTCTCGCAAAACATCGCTCAAATCAGCGTAGTGGCTCTGAGGGACTCTCAGGCGAACAGTTTTTCTAAGTGCCGCAATCTCATGCATCATTCGATCTAACAGCGCATCAAAGCCTGTGCGTTGGAGAGCTGAGATAGCAATGCTTTTAGGATTTTTTTCTAATAAAGAGGCCATAGCTACAGAATCTTGGCATTGATCGGCTTTATTCAAAACAGTCACGATCGGACGAGACGAGGCGCCTAGCTCTTTAAGGATTTCAAGAGTCGCCTCGATTTGCAAAGAAGCTCTAGGGCTGCTCGCGTCGACGAGATGAATTAAAATATCGGCCTGTACAGCCTCTTCCAAGGTGCTTTTGAATGCGGCAACTAGCATATGAGGGATTTTTCGAATGAACCCCACTGTGTCAATTAAAAGGATCGATTGCTTATTCGACAGCACAAATTTTCGCGTTGTTGTGTCGAGAGTGGCAAATAATTTATCCTCAACAAACACGTCAGCATCCGTTAAAGCGTTCATGAGGGTTGATTTTCCCACATTCGTATACCCGATGATCGCAAAGGTAGGAATCCCCGTCCGCTCCCTTTCGCGTCTTTGCGTTTCTCGATGGCGCGCCACCTGCTCGATTTCTTTTTGAATGCTCTCTACTTGATTTTTAAGAAGCCTTCGGTCTATTTCGATTTGCTTTTCTCCCTCGCCTTTAAGATAGCCTCCCCCAGAGCCCCCCGTCCTTTGACGGCTCAAATGGGTCCAAAGGCGGCGAAGACGAGGCACTTGATAGCGAACGCTCGCGAGCTCAATTTGCAATTTCGCCTCGCTCGTTCTCGCCCTTTGTGCAAAAACGCCGAGAATCAGCTCTGTTCGATCAATGACTGTACATTGAAACGCCTTTTCCAAGTTTCTCTGTTGCTGTGGAGAAATTTCGTTGTCGAAAATAACGATATCGCACTGAAGCTGCTCTACAAGGCGACCGATTTCCTCCACCTTTCCCTTGCCTAAGTAAAGGCCCGCATTGTATTCGCGCAGCGGACATGGCATTTTTAAAATGGTTACAAGACCATAGGTCTCACAAAGACTCTCTAGCTCATCGAGCTGTTCAGAACATTCGAGTTTAGCAGCACTCGAAAAATGGACGCCAACAAGGATCGCTTTTTTTTCCTGTTCAGTCAGATCGTAGAGGCGTCCCTCGCGAATCGTTTTTTCTGGTTTCAAATTTGATCTCAAATTTCTATCTCCAATCCATCAAATCCAAGTTGTATATGGGGGGGCAATGTTTGATTCATCGCGCTATGATCCACTGAGTGGTTCATGTGAGTCAGCCACGTTGTCTTTGCGCCAACCTTCTCTGCGAATAAGACAGCTTCTTCAAAGCAGAGATGAAGTTTTGAAGAAGCTGTTTGCAGGGCGCTCAATACCAAAGTTTTTACACCATGGAGCCAAGAAAAGATCGAAGGGTCGTAATCGCGAATGTCGGATACATAGGCAAACAAGCCGATTTTATACCCCATGACTTTCATATTGCTTTGCCTATAGCTAAAATAGGCAATTGATTCTTTGCAAAACTCTACAGAGCCTCTTTCCTGAGAGAGCCGTGTTACATCGAGCCGTACACTCGCTGTAGCCCCTGGTTGAGAAGGCTCAAATAAATAATAGTAGCGTCTTTGAAGATCCTCAAAGCTCTCTTGTGAAGCGAGGCAGGGCATGGGTTTTTTCTGTCTTAAGCAATAAATGCGCAAATCGTCGATGCCAGCGATGTGATCGGAATGAGTGTGGGTCAAGATCAACCCGTCGATTGAGGCGATCTTATGGCAGAGTGCCTGCGCTCTAAAATCGGGACCTACATCAATAAGAAGATTTTTTCCGCGCAGTTTCAATAATCCAGAAGGGCGCAGCCGCTGATTGACGGCGAGACCAGAAATGCAAACAGGGCAATCGCAGCCAATGAGAGGCACTCCAGCAGAGGCACCCGTTCCTAGAAATAGAAATCGATTCGACATATGCTATGAAGCATACAGAATTTTAGCGCGCCCCGCTAGGAGAATTTTGTCAGAAAAATCTTTTAAAGTAGTTCGAGTCTGTTCGCAAAACTTCACGAAAGCTGAGAGCCAAAAGCTGTAGAGTAGGGAGGGATTACCCTCCCCCTCTTGAAACTGGACGAACAGATTTCCAGCATCCGGCTTTCCTATAAACATTTCAGGCTATTTTCACAATTCCGACACCGACTCGGGAAACGGAGTCTTCAACAGTCATCGTGAAATCAGTGAATCCATCAGGAGCGAATGTCGGAATAATGAAAATGGCCACATTTCACCATGAGCATTCACTTAAACTCGACTTTGCAACTTTTGTGGGCTGCCTGCCTTGGCTATTTGTCCCCGGACGTTCGATCTATATGGTC
>CAIPFQ010000224.1 GCA_903864395.1 uncultured Chlamydiae bacterium
TGAAGCAGATCAGTTTCTTTCGAAGAAGGAACATCGTTCCATGGGACTTCATTTTTTAGAAAGTGGAATTCTTTTTCGTCCTTCTAAGCCTGAAGAAAAATTGGAAAATTTTGAGCTTTTGCAATGGATGTTTTCTTCTTTTGGACTGACGGATGACGAGATGGTCTCTTATAAACGGAAACGCCGTTTTTATTTTGCGTCTTTAGCGAACCCACTCGGGGGGGCGATTTATGTGCATGCTTTAGTCAAGGCTGCCGAGAAAGATACAAAAGACATCGATCTTTGTTTTCCAGACATTGAATGGCTTATAGGCTGGATGCAGCTTTGCAATGAAAAGCACGCGCCCCTTTTTGACTTGGAAGGGGTCGCTATTGATTTCTATTCTGGGAAGGAGTGCCATCGTCTTTTTGAAAAAAATGCGAAAAAGACAATACGATTTTTATCTCCAGCGCATATCTCTTTCTCAGATCAGCGCTGGCTATTGCAATGGAGTGAAGATTTTGTCGCGGTTCGGGAAGAATTGTTATTTTCTGAAGCGATTTCTTTGAACAAGGGATATTACTATGATAGCGAACAAGCTTCCTCTTCTTTTTTGAAAGATCTGATCGCGATCGCAGAAAATCGTATTGGCATGCATAAATCGTCTTTAGCTGTATTTCGCGCTATGAGTCAAGCGGCTTTGCATCATGCAAGCCTTTTGGACGACTCCGAAGAATGGGTCGAAGAGGAGAGTTTTCAGGAAAAGATACCCTGGCTGTCGATCGCCTTGCAGCTTGGACGATCTTTACAAGACCCTGAGTGGATTCTTGGTTTTAAAAAGTTAAATCAAATTTTTGCGATGGAGCATCGGGCGAATGAATTTATTGGGCAGTGGGTGCAAAGAGAATTATGCCATCGATCCAATCCTCTTTTAAAGCAAAAAGAAAAGGAGCTTCTTCATCAATTTTCGATGGGGCTTTTATCTTTTTCTCAAGTTCTTGAATGTATACAAAAGGAGTTGTCTTTTATATGACGAAAATTGGAGAAGGGAAAAATTCTTTGCCAGAGCCTACATTGGCGACTTACCGAGCGGATTTGGAGTTAAGTTCCTCTAAATTTCTCACTGCGCTCGACCAGTATCAAATGTCTAAAAATCCGAAGGAACAAGAGCATTTAAGAACGATGATGGATCAGCAGATGGGGTTAATTCAGGCGGCTTTGAGTGAACTGAAAGCCAAGGGGTTCCATAAAGAGGGCTCCATCGTCGCGAAGGATTATATCGACTATAAGGACGAGGAGACGAGCGACAATTTTATGTGTCTGCGCAATGACCTAGAAACTTTGCGCGAGCATAATAAGTCGAGATAAGTCGAGTTGAAGATATACCCAAACACACTCGGAGCTTCGCCGTTTTTTTCTTTGGGGGCGGCAGTTCCTGTGTATCGTTCTAATGTGTTGAGAATTAACCACAGAGAGAGCGACCACAGAGACGAGGGAAGTCCTCGCGCTCCCAAAAAAACTCTTGCTCCTCATTCTCTATGTCTTATACAACATGTTTACTGTCATTAAGTTACATAACTTATTTAAAAAATTAAAAATCTAGAAATCTAATCTAGAAATCTAACATTAACACAAAACATAACCCAAGTTCAGTGACTTGATCGTGATTTTTTACTTTCGCAAACTATTCACAATCAACCGCTTAAAAAATCAGGCTCTATGGTGATTTTAGTTTTTGTAACTATCTCATTATTAGTTAGTTGAAGATTTTCGATCAATGTAGTACCAGAAAATATAATTAAA
>CAIPFQ010000225.1 GCA_903864395.1 uncultured Chlamydiae bacterium
CATTGCTGCGATGCGCGAGATGAAACGCGGTCCGAAGGCCAAGAATCCGGAGCTCGACGTCGCGCTACGAGAAAACAAGCGATTGACGACGGCCCTATGCGAGGCATCGTACATGGTCTCTGTGCCCCACATTCCATAATTTAGCCACTGTGTCATAGTTTATTTTGTAAACAACACACGGAGGTTCCCGATTATGGATTTTGTTACATTGAAGAAGAAACTGAGTACGTATGTTTCGGCAAAAGGCTATTTAACGAATGTTAGCGATGAGGTTTTGTATGAGGTTTTGGTAGCCTGGGAAAATTGGACAGGCTCTAGCAAAGAGTTTTACAGGGGCTTGGGTTTTAGTCAGACACAGATGGCAGGCATTATTGGTAAGGCAAAAAAACTTAAACGCGAAGGATACTTTGGCGCCAGCGAATTTAAACAGATCACTGTTGAAGGCGAGGCAGCATCGTCTGCTACGACGCAGTCGGCGCCTTGCATTGGCGCTGAACTTGTGTGGACAAATGGCCGCATAATCCGCTTTGCTGGTGTCGACATGCTGCTGGACTTTCTTAAGAAGTCAGCATGATCGCACTGACCCGAAGAACCAAAGTTTTTTTAAGTAAAGAGCCCGCAGATATGCGGGCTAGTTATGACACCCTTTTTGGTCGCGTCAAAGACGTGATTAAGGAAGACCCATTCTCGGGTCACTTGTTTGTTTTTCTCAACAAACGCCGAACTTGCTGCAAATGTTTATATTACGATGGTACTGGCTTAGTGCTGATCTGCAAGCGGCTGGAACAAGGGCTTTTTGCTCGTGTTAATCCGTTCTATTCCGGAGATATCGTTCTCACCCAAGCCGAATTCAATCTCTTCTTTGAAGGCGCAGACATTAACAAGCGATTCATTGAGAGTCCGCGCGAAATAAAAAAATCATCCTTTCCGATGGTCGCAAATAGCTGATCAAATTTTTTAAATCAAACACTTTTTTGTTGATTTTTGTCACGTTATATAGTCATATGACTATATAATAATCAATTCATTTGGAGGCAAAAAAATGGGATTCAAAACCAAGATTCAAAGGGTCGATCGTCCAACGAATCAATCGTTTTACGCGATCATTCCAACGGCACTAGCGCAATCGTTCGAGGTTGATAAGGCCGAAGAATTTGAGTGGATTGTCGAGGATAAGAACACCCTCATCTTCAAACGCAGCACGCCGAAGAAGAAGGCCAAGCTTAAGCACCTTGAAGACTAAGGTATTTCGACTTGGCGATTAAATTTGAAAAAATCGACTTACCAACAAAGATGCAAATCGAATCTTTGACTCACGCAGAGCTTATTAGTCTTGCCACGCAGTGGCGCGACCAGCTTGAGAAGTGTCAGGGCATTTTATTTAGATTTAAAAAGAAATTGTTTGGAAAGAGCTCTGAAAAATCGAAGTCGGAACCGACCGCGGCAACGCCATCAACCCCTGATGGCGAGCCGCCTAAAACTCCAAAACCACGCGCCGATACCACAAAAAAACTCAGTGAAAGATATCCAGACGCCCCCATCCTAGTGGATAAAATTGGATTTACCGAGCATCCATGCTGCCCAGCATGCGGGGATACCATGCAAATTTCAGGCATGGGCGAAGAAAGTGAATACTTAACCACTGCGCCTAGAGAGTTTATTATCATCAAACAAGTGCGGCAAAAAGCGCGTTGCTGCAAATGTCACTCGGCGATTGTCACAGCCCCAGCGCCAGCGCGAATCACACCCGGTGGCAGTTACAGCGACAACATGATTGTCGATGTCAGTCTGTCAAAATACTGCGACTTGATCCCCATCGAGCGATATTGCAACATGGCTGCAAGAGGCGGCATCCAAGGTCTACCGCCGCATAGCCTCATCGCAGGATCAATGAAGTTGGCCAAATTCCTGAGAGAGATATATTTGCAAATCAGACAAGAAGCATTAAAAACAAAAGTTTTACTTGCCGACGAAACGCCGCACCGGATGCTCGAGGGCGATGCCAAAGTACGATGGTTTTTGTGGGCATTTTCGTCACAAACATCGTGTTTTTTTGAATGCCACAACACGCGATCTGGTGATGTCTCCACAGCAGTTTTGACTGAATCAACCTGTGAAATTCTAGTATCGGATGTTTATTCCGGATATCAAAAATCGATAAAAATTGTGAATAAAATTCGGACAAAAAACAAGCTGCCAATTATCCTGGCAGCCTACTGCAATGCCCATGCTCGAAGATATTTTAAAGACAGAGACTCCAATGAAGTCTGCGACGACGCTGAGTCCATGGTCAGGCAGTACAAAGAGATCTATAAGCTAAACGATGAGGCAAAAGGTAAAACACCGGAAATTATACTTAAAAAAAGAGCCGAAATGAGGCCTATTTTCGAAGCCATGAAAGTAGAGGCATTAGCCAAGATTAATGCCTATTCGAGCAAAAGCCAGATGTACACTGCATACAACTATTTTATTGAAAACTATGATGGATTGACCAGGTTTCTCGACAATGAGCTTATACCAATCGACAATAACCACTCCGAGCGACTGCTTCGCAGTCACGTCGTTGGACGAAAAACTTGGTATGGAACGCACTCAAAACGAGCGGCAGAAACCGCTGCCATTCACTTTACCATCGTGGAATCCTGCAAAATGATCGGGGTCAATCCTCGTGAATTTTACTTGGATGCAGTCCAAAGAATCCATACAAGTAATGAGCCACTGACGCCGCTTGAATATAAAAAACTTCGAGACTCCGACACCTGCTAACTCATTGACCATGATTCAAAAATCTAGTCCATTTTGAACGTGTTTTTGCTGAATCCGACCCCTGCAGCCCATGGGTTTGTGAGCTCGATTTCGCACAAGTTATTTGAACGAATATTCCGCGAATATTAGGACACACGCAACTTTTGAGGAAAATATCGGTCAGATCGAAGGGATATGACTACGGGGCAGAAAGACCATTTACGCTTGGTCAGCGAAGCACGCCCTCTCAAGTGTACCAGCTGTGGAGCAAAACCACCGTTTCCCGAATTC
>CAIPFQ010000226.1 GCA_903864395.1 uncultured Chlamydiae bacterium
TGTCCTCGGACGTTCGACCTATGGTCGAACTGGGCGATTATTTAAACCAGGCAGGGGTTTTTAACCCCTTCCCGATTTAAATAACGCCCCCGAGAACAAATATCCCGAGGCATCCAACCCAAAAAAGTTGCAAAGTCGAGAATAGACTTCTTGGTCAGAGGCTTGTGCTAATTAATTATTAGTCGTCCCTGTATTTAAAGAAATGATCACAACGCCAATCACCGCCGTGACAAGCGCGCTTGAGGCAAAGACCCAATTTTGCCAACTGCTGCCGCGCCCCTCGGAAACAGCATCCGTTGTGCTTGTATCGCTCTCTTCCACAGCAACATCTTGCGCAGAAACGCTCATGCTGAGAAGAAGCGCAAAATAAAGAAATGCTTTTTTCACAAGCCCTCCGGATACAGTTTTTCCCTTCCCTCTTTCAGAACGAGGAATTGCCACTGCCCCCCCATGTCCTTCTTTTCTAACACCATCTGTTGCAAATCAACCCAAAGAGCTTTTTTTTCAGACTCTGAAAAAGCCCCCGTTGCAAGAGCCTTGAAAAATGTTTCGAGCGGGGCTCGGTGCTCTTCTGGCAACAAAGAAAAAAGATGATCCGCGATCGTCAACGTTTGAAACGTTTTTGTAAAAACCGCCTGACAAGCTAAAAAATCGCTTTTTGAGGCAGCTCCCGTTGCAATGTAGGCCGTATTATCTTTGACTAAAAGAAGTTGCAACATTTTTACAACGCCCAAAGGCGATTCTCTTGTAATTTCTATCAGGCGACCCTCGCCAGATTGTGTGGTAAACTTTCCGAGGTCCCGCCAAGTCATTCCAGGTTCCTCAAGATGCATGGCCCTGGCCGCTTTCACATACTGCTTTAGCCCAACAAAAACCTCTTCCGTGGCGAGGTTTATGGAAGGTCGAAAGGGGGAAGACCCCTTGCCTAAAAAGCCAATTTGAATGCAAGAGGAAAGAGTGTTAGGAAACGCAATCTCCCAATCCTGCGGAGGTTCGATGAAAGGAATGCCTGCTGCATAAAGGATACTTAATGGGAACAAAAAAAAGCGCATATCAATGCCCCGATTCGCCGCTATTGGATGGAATTAAAGCACATAAAACGGCAATGCCTATACAGAGCCCCACGCCCCAGCCGAGCATAGATAGCACAGTGGCGTCGCGCGAGCTTGTGACGGCACTCTCGCCAGATCTAACCGAAACTCTAGGCTGAGCTTCCTGAGAAAACCCATGAGAAAAAAGAGCGAACACCAGAAATGCCGATATGAGACGCTGAGTCATAGATCTCCCCTTTCCTCTTTATCGCATATTGCCGAGTTTCTGGCAAACGCAGCGAGGAAAGGGGAAGAGCGGCTAGTGGCTGTAAGAAGAAGGTGTGCTGGTAGCTGATGCGACAGTAATGCCTACAACAGTTGCTACCACACCTACAATCCCAAGTCCAATTAACCAAGCCATGTTGTCATTGCTCGATGTAGAACTCGCTACAGCGCCATATCCAGTCTTCTTCTCTTGTGCGTAGGCGTTGCTATTGCCTAACACTGCAAACACAGTCAATAAAATTGCCATTTTCTTCATTGTTAACTCTCCAGTTTTGAAAGATAGCTCGTTGTAAATCCCCTTAAAATCTTAGTTCAAGAGAACCCGGACCTCTTTTTGATCCTCAAAATACTATGTATATATTTTTTTTTAAATTTTTCCTAGGGAATCTGAAAAACTCTTTGAAAACAGAGTGTTAGAAAAAAAAGAAGCGAGGTTGTAGAATCAAAGACGGGAACATATGAGAGGAGTTTGTGCCAATGAAAGGGCTAGAGACGGGAAAAGATAAAATACAGAAAATCTGTGACACGATCCGTAAAGACACTTTGGAGCCCGCGAAACAAGAAGCGCGCGAAGTGGTTGAGAATGCGCATATTCAGGCGAAAGAGATCGTTCGACTCGCGCAAAAACAAGCGGAAGAGTCTCTTAAGGCTGTTTCATTGGCCATTGAGGAAAAAAAGAAAGTGTTTGAAGCTTCTCTTCAAATGGCTTGCCGTCAAGGGATTGAATCACTTAAACAAAAAGTAGAAGAAGAGCTGTTTCATCGAGAACTTTTCGATTTGGTTGTCAAAGAAATGGGGGACCCAAATACAGTCGCTGCCCTTTTGAACTCGTTTATGAAATCCATGGAGAGCCAAGGGATAGAAGAGGATTTTATCGCAGTGATCCCTAAATCGGTTACGCCAAGATCGATTAGTGCTCTTTTAACGGCCGGGGCCTTAGAAAGACTGAAAAAAGGAGCGATCACAGTGGGGGATTTTGCAGGCGGGGCTCAAATTCAGTTGAAAGGGCGTCAAATTACGATGGATATTTCCGATGCGGGCCTGCGTGAATTAATCGCTCGGTATATTCGAAGGGATTTCCGCGAACTTGTTTTTGGCGTATAAGAGGGGATATGCTTTATTATTTTTTGATGAACGCTCTGCCGCCCATCTCTTTGAAGGAGCCGCCAGAGATCTCTTTTCATGAATTAAAGGAGATGCTTCTCCTTAATTTAACAGCAAAAGATAGGCAATCCCTTCGCCTATTGTTCAGTCCTGTCGATCTCTACAATATTCGAGCCCTTTGGCTTCAGCGTCCCTTGGACGCAAGGGGGAATTATGAAGCCAAAGAGTTGGAAGAAATTCTTCTGACCCGCGACGGCCTTCCCTCGTATTTAATAGACTATTTAGATCGCTATGAAACCGTGCGCGAAAGGCTTTTGCATTTTTCTTCTCTTTTCTCCTCATTGTTTAAAACCTTTTCCGAAAAGAGCCGAGGGTTTTTGGCGCGCTATTTTCAGTTCGAAAGAGAAAGAACCATTGTATTAACGGCTCTGAGAGCGAAGTATTTGGAGCGCGATATCGGCAAAGAGTTGCAGTTTGAAGATTTAGCAGATCCTTTGATCGCTCAAATTCTGGCGCAAAGAGATGCCCGTGACTACAATCCTCCTCAAGAATATGAGAATTTGAAAATCTTGTTTGTAGAAAAAAGGAAAGATCCTGAAATATTGAATCGCGCTTGTTTGGAATATTGTCTGGAAACGATTGAAGCGATGGAAGAGGGAGCCTCTCCTTATTCTATCGATCAGGTGTTAGGGTATGTCGCTCGGTTTTTGATTGTCGATCGCTGGTTTCAGCTCGATCAGGAAAAAGGGCGTTTGGAAGTAGAAAAATTGAGTGGGTATGGATAAACAAAAAAAAAACAGCTCTGGCGTTGTCGTCCAGGCCTTTAGCAATCTTTTACATGTCCGCTTTGACGGAGCTATTTGTCAAGGAGAGGTCGCCTATGTCAAGGTCGGAGACTCTTACCTTCTTGCTGAGGTTATTGAAATCGCAGGAAATGAAGCAAAAATTCAAGTGTTCGAAGATACGCGGGGCGTCAAAAATGGAACGCCAGTGTCTTTTAACGGGCATCTCTTAGAGGCGGAATTAGGCCCTGGGCTCCTTTCTTCGATTTTTGATGGATTGCAAAATCCTCTTGAAGAGGTGGCGAATAAGACAGGGCTTTACCTCTCTCGCGGCGTTTATATTCGCCCGTTAGATCGTGAGAAAAAATGGAACTTTACACCGAAGGCAAAAGTTGGCGATGTGCTCTCTCGGGGAGACATTCTCGGCTCTGTTCCTGAAGGGCGCTTTCAGCATCTCATCATGGTTCCTTTCTCTTTGTTTGGAAAAGTAAAAATAACGAGTGTGGAAAAAGAGGGTCTCTATGGAATCGATCATACGGTGGCCGAGGGAGAAGATGAAACGGGGCGCAAATATATTTTTACAATGGTGCAGAAATGGCCCGTGAAAAATCCTTTAATGGAAGGAAGAAAAATTAAGCCCACGCAAATGATGGATACGGGCTTAAGAATTCTCGATACGCAATTTCCTGTGTTGAAAGGGGGGACGTTTTGCTCTCCAGGCCCTTTTGGCGCTGGAAAAACAGTGATGCAGCACCATCTTTCAAAATATTCGGCCGTTGACATTGTGGTGATCGTCGCCTGTGGCGAGAGAGCTGGCGAGGTGGTGGAGGTTCTGCGCACCTTCCCAGAATTAATTGACCCTCACACAAATGACCCCCTGATGAAGCGAACGGTCATGATTTGCAACACCTCTTCGATGCCAGTGGCCGCTCGCGAAGCCTCTGTCTACATGGGCGCGACCATTGCGGAATATTATCGACAGATGGGAATAGATGTCTTGTTGCTCGCGGACTCGACCTCGCGATGGGCGCAGGCGATGCGGGAAATGTCGGGGCGTTTGGAAGAGATTCCAGGCGAAGACGCTTTTCCAGCGTATTTAGCCTCGCGCATCTCCTCTTTTTATGAGCGCGCAGGGGTCATCGAATTGAAACAGGGAAAGACAGGGTCGCTGACCATCGGCGGGAGCGTTTCGCCTGCAGGAGGAAATTTTGAAGAGCCTGTAACGCAAGCCTCTTTAGCGATTGTAGGGGCTTTTCACGGCCTTTCTAGAACGCGCTCAGATGCCCGTCGCTATCCTGCGATTGACCCGCTCATTTCTTGGACAAAATATTTGGATGAGGTGGGACGCAATCTGGAAGATCGCTCCTCTCAATGGGCTGAACAGGTGCGCCAAGGCGCGCAGATGATCCGTAAAGGCGATGAGATCGGTAAACGGATGGAAGTTGTTGGAGAAGAGGGGGTGGCTCTTGAGGATATGATTGTTTATCTAAAATCAGAGCTTTATGAAGTCGTCTACCTACAGCAAAACGCGTTTGATAAAGAAGATGCTTATTGTCCATTAAAAAGACAAATTGAAATGTTCCGTTTGATTCAAAAGATTTTTGACGCGGGGCTCTCGCTCGATTCGCATGATGAAGCGAGGTCTTTTTTCTTAGGGCTGCAAAATGAGTTGAAAAATATAAATTTCCTCCCCTTTCATTCTGAGCGTTATCATGCGGCGCTTCAAGCGGCTCGGGAGAAGGTAGAAGCAAAAACGAAGGGATATAGGAAATGAGAAAAGTTTACGATCGGATTCTCGATATGAGGGGCAACCTCATTACCGTAGCGGCGGAGGGCGTCTGCTTGGGTGAAATGGCGGCAGTGCATAGAGCCAACGGCACCTCAACTTTGGCGTCTGTACTTCGCTTCGATGAAGATTTGGTGACTTTGCAAGTATTTGAAAATACGCGAGGCATTTCGACAGGGGACAAGGTGACTTTTCTGGGGCGTCAGATTGCTGCGACTTTTTCGGATTCCCTTCTCGGTCGCCGCCTCAATGGCGCTGGAGATCCGATTGACGAGGGGCCTGAAATGGTCGGAGAAAATATCGATATTGGAGGACCCTCGTTTAACCCGACGCGTCGTATTATTCCCCACGAGTTAGTGCGGACAAATATTCCGATGATTGATGTGTTTAACTGCCTTGTAAAATCGCAAAAAATTCCGATTTTTTCTGTCGCTGGAGAGCCTTACAATGCTCTTTTAATGCGCATTGCGAATCAAACAGATGCGGATGTCGTGGTCTTGGCGGGGATGGGGCTGCGCTTTGATGATTACCAATCGTTCATTGACAACGCTGAAAGGGCCGGCTCGATAGAGAGGACGGTGATGTTTATTCATCAGGCGACCGATCCGCCTGTGGAGTGTATTTTAGTGCCTGACATGGCTCTTGCTGTCGCAGAAAAATTTGCGCTTGCGGGGAAGAATGTATTGGTTTTAATGACAGATATGACCGCTTATGCCGATGCTTTGAAAGAAATTGCGATTACAATGGATCAAATCCCATCGAATCGAGGCTATCCAGGATCTCTTTACTCCGATCTCGCGTTTCGCTATGAGAAGGCTGTGGATATCGAGGGGAGCGGAGCGATTACAATCATCTCGGTGACGACAATGCCAGGGGGCGATGTGACCCATCCGATTCCCGATAATACGGGCTACATCACAGAAGGGCAATTTTATTTGCATGGCGGCTCGATTGATCCTTTTGGTTCTCTCTCTCGCCTGAAGCAGCAGGTCATAGGAAAAATGACGCGCGAGGATCATGGAGATTTAGCTAATACGATGATTCGACTTTACGCCGATTCCAAAAAAGCGCGCGAGCGGCAGTCCATGGGCTTTCGCCTCTCTAGGTGGGATGAGAAACTCCTTCGCTACTCCTTTTTGTTTGAAGAGCGGATGATGAATCTTGAGGTCAATCTTTCTTTGGAAGCAGCTCTCGATCTCGGGTGGATGACTCTTGCTGAATGCTTTGATTTGGAAGAGGTTGGAATTAAAAAACAGATTACGGACAAATATTGGCCGAAGGAGCCTCCCCCAGAACAATGAGTGATCTAAAGCTGACTAAAACCGAACTTCGCGCTCAGCAGACGCGTTTAACTCAGTTTTTGCGTTATTTGCCGACGCTGCAGCTCAAAAAATCGATGCTGCAGTTTGAGGTTATGGCAGCGGAGATGGAGATTTCTCGCTTGAGAGATGATTTGTCTCTTTCTGTGAGGCAAGCGGAGGCGTTTGCCGCATTGCTTGTGGAGAAAGTTTCGATCGATCTTGTTCAGAGCGCAGATGTGTTGCATGTGAAAAAGCGGTATGAAAATATTGCGGGCATTGAGATTCCAATCCTAGATGCTGTGGTATTTCGAGAAGCCCCCTATGCGCTGTTCGATACGCCCCCCTGGGCAGATCGGGCGATTGAAATTTTGCGCGAGATGGCGACAGCGCGGGAAAAATTAGCGATTGCAGCCGAGAAAAAAAGAGCGTTGGAAAAAGAGCTTCGAGAGGTTTCTATTCGAGTCAACCTGTTTGAAAAAATTCTCATTCCGAGAGCGAAGGGCAATATAGCAAAAATCCGTATTTTTTTAGGGGATCAGCAGCTCGCTGCGATTGCAACGGCAAAAGTCGCGAAAAGAAAAATCGCAGAGGCAAAAGCAAAGGCGGCTCCTGAATGATCGTTAAAATGCATAAATATCTTATCTATGGAACGCAAGCCGAGATTGAGCGGTTTTTTCCTCTCGCACAGAAAGCCGGATTTTTAGAATTTATTGGCCCTTCTCAAAAAAGGGCTTTAGAGATGCCTGAGAATGCAAAAACCATTCTCAGCGCGATGAAGGTGGCAAAACATCATTTTATCGACCCTAAAGAAGTTTTTTCTCCTTTTTCGCCTTTAGAAATTGCGAAAAAAATTCTCGAGCTCCAGGGGCATCTTGAGTCTCTTTTCGAAGAGCAGCGTTTATTGTCTCAGGAAATGGCTCGGATCGCTATCTTTGGCCATTTTTCTAAAGACGATCTTTTTCAAATTGAGCAAGAAGGGCAAAGGATTTTGCAGTTTTTTTGCATGAAAAGTTCTTTAGCGAGAGAGTCTGAGCTTCCTGAGGAACTTATTTTGGTAGGAACCGAGTACGATCTCGATTATTTTGTTTCAGTGAATCGAGAGAAGAAAAAATATCCAAAAATGATTGAGATTCTCATCGATCGCCCTATTGGAGAGCTTAGGAAAAGACTCGGTGTTGTAAGAGAAGACATTGTTAAAAAAGAAACAGATTTGCGTGGATTTTGCAACGCCTTGCCTATTTTGGAACAGGGATTTAGCGAGTGCTTGAACGAATATACATTACGCCTTGCCCAGCACGAGGCTGTAGATCCAATCAATGGGGGGATTTTCGCAATTGAAGCGTGGGTGCCGGTGAACCGCGTCCAGGCTTTATATGGGCTGGTGAGTGGGATGCAAGTGCATTGCGAGCCGATTGCGGTTGAGAGTCAAGATCGAATTCCAACCTGCATTGAAAACAAGGGTCTTTCGAAGCTCGGAGAAGATTTGATTTACATTTATGATACTCCCTCGCCGAACGATCAAGATCCCTCGAGCTGGGTGCTTTGGTTTTTTGCTCTTTTTTTCGCGATGATTATTTCCGATGCGGGCTACGGATTGCTTTTCTTGATGGCTGCTTTATTTATGAAATGGAAGATCCCTCGAAAGGCTTCTGCGTCCCTGCACCGTTTTACGAAGCTTTTTACGATCCTTTCCCTCTCTTGTATCCTTTGGGGGTGCGCGACGGCCTCGTTTTTCGGTCTTGAAATCGGCCCTAACAGCCCTTTTCGCAAAATGTCTTTCATTCATGGCCTTGCAGTGAAGAAGGCAGAGTACCATTTAAAGGAAAAAGACGATGTGTATCGGGGGATTGCAAAAGACTTTCCTCCGGTGGAACAAGCGGTCGATGGGCATGATTTCTTAATCAAAACGGCCTATTTGAAAGAAGGACGAACGAAATATCGAGCCTTGGAAGAGTTTTATAATAATATTTTGCTTGAACTCTCTTTAGTGGTTGGTATTTTGCACCTTTCTCTTTCGTTTTTGCGTTGGACGCTGCGAAATCCAGCGGGTCTGGGATGGATCTGCTTCATGATGGGCGGGTATCTTTTTTGTCCGACCTATCTTGAAGCCACGACGATTGCAAATTTTATACTCATCGCCTCTAAGCCCCTTGCAAAAATCTTGGGTCTTCAGTTGCTATGTGTGGGGCCTGCCATTGTTTTAATTGTCTCCTTTTTACAACGAAAAGGATGGAATTCATTTTTTGAATTAACGCATGGGATTCAAGTGTTTTCGGATATTTTGTCCTACTTGCGTCTTTATGCACTCGCTCTTGCCGGAATGGTTATGGCAGAAACAGTCAATACAACATTGGGAATTGATATGGGAGTGATTGGAACGATTTTTGTCGTTCTGTTCGGTCACTTTGTAAATGTAAACCTCTCTTTGATGTCTGCTGCGATCCACGGGTTGCGCTTGAACTTTCTCGAATGGTATCGCTACAGTTTCGAGGGGGGAGGACGTCTTTTTAACCCATTGAGAATAAGAAAATAAGAATTTTTAGGAGATGTTATGGATTATGATATGATAGGGCCTGCGATTGTGATGGCACTCGGATGCTTCGCTAGTTGCATAGGTTGTGGCATTGCAGGAATGGCCTCTCATGCGATTATGTCGCGCGTTGAAGAGGGGCATGCAAAATTTATCGCCCTTGCGGCGATTCCCGCTTCCCAGTCGATTTACGGATTGATCCTTATGGTTATGATGAAAAGCGCAATTAAGGCGGGAACTCTTTCGGGCCTTGCGGGCATTGGGATTGGTTTTTTCGTGGGCTTAGTGTTGATCGCTTCCTCAATGTTCCAAGGAAAGTGTTGCGTGACGGCGATTCAGGCGTCTGCGAAACAACCAGCGATTTACGGGAAAACCCTCGCTTCGATTACAATCATCGAATCGTTTGCTCTTTTTGCTTTCGTGTTCGCTCTTCTCTTGCTCTCGTAGTGAAGATGCTGGCGCAGAGGTCTTGTTTTTAGGACGAAATTGTGAGATAGTTGCCTTATACTCGACTTTGCAACTTTTTTGAGTTGGATGCCTTGGGAGATTTGTTCTCGGGGGCGTTATTTAAATCGGCAAGGGGTTAAAAACCCCTGCCTGGTTAAAATAATCGCCCAGTTTGACCATAGGTCGAACGTCCGGGGGCAAATAGCCAAGGCAGGCAGCCCACAAAAGCTGCAAAGTCGAGTTATAGGAAGGCAA
>CAIPFQ010000227.1 GCA_903864395.1 uncultured Chlamydiae bacterium
GCAAAAGCTTGTCGTAACCTCGACTTTGCAACTTTTTTGGGTTGGATGCCTCGGGAGATTTGTTCTCGGGGGCGTTATTTAAATCGGGAAGGGGTTAAAAACCCCTGCCTGGTTTAAATCATCGCCCAGTTCGACCATAGGGCGAACGTCCGGGGGCAAATAGCCAAGGCAGGCAGCCCACAAAAGCTGCAAAGTCGAGTTAATCTAAGCTATTTTGCTATATAGGTCAGATGCTTCACATACTCTGCCCACGTAGCCTCGTTTTCGTAAGGCGGCAGTGCGTGGGCGCTTTTTTTCTCCGTAGGGCCGTGAACGTTTGTTATCCTTTTTATGCTTTCAACTTTATCTTTCAGAGAACTCTCGAGTACTTCTGTAGATTTTTCAGGAACAAAATAATCTTTATCTGTATCGATGAGAATGACTTTATTGGTGCGACTTTTCTTTTCCTTGATGTTCTTAAATTTTTCCTGTGTATCAAAACCATCCTGAATTGCGTCTGTATCATCAGAATCTTTCAGTGCCTCAAGACCGTACTTCGCAGTGAGCTTACCAAGTCCGCAGTATCCTTGATGCTCAAAAAGAGCTTTCATAGAGGAGAAGGTATTGTGCGCGACAAAATTTACGCGCTCATCGATGTGCGCTTTAAAGAGGTGTGCGTTGATGGCCGCGCCCTGGCAAAAGCCAGAGAGGTAGATGTTTTGGGCGGCATATTTGTTTTTTACTTGTTGATATACGGCCTCTGCATCAAGATAAATCCCTTTTTCTGTCGCTCTGCCTACACTCCCCTCCGTCCCTCTTGGATCCCATACGGTAATGTCATAGCCTGCAGCTAGATGCAACCATATCACTTTGCGATCCATACACATACTTCTTCCTGGCGAATGCGTATGTAAAATGCAGATAGGTTCCTCTTCTGTTTTTTCTAACTCCCTGTTTGTCTCTGGGAGCAGGGCGGCTTTACACTCTATATCGTTGATTTTAACTGTTTTGAAGGAAACTCCAAATTTTTGGAGGGCTTTTTCAAAGTCTTCTGTGTTTTTAGTTTCTTTGTCTGTAGCCTCTGGAGGCAGTAAACAATTCCTTTTCTCTCCATTGAATGTGCAGGTTGTGCGTTCAGCCTTTAAACCTTCAAATTTTTTAAAAAATGTACTTGCCTTAAAGGACATTGTGTGGATTGTGTTTTTTGTTTGACCCGTTGCTTTAACATCCTCTCCCCCTTCTTCTTTCCATTTCTCAAGAAATTTCTTTCCTTCATTCAGTCGGGTTGGGTCAATGACCTTGTCTTTACGATAAACAGGCTTTCCTGTTTCGAAGCAACCAATAACGCATACGCTGCCTTTTGAATCCATGGCGCCGAGTTGAAAAACGAGAATACGGGCAAAATAACCAAAGATTGCTTGAGCGATTTTTTTTGTTTTTTTGCATAACGCATTGTATGCTATCGTGATACACGATTGTTGTTGCCCTTGGAACTGACTTGTAGATATAAGCACTAATTTCTCCGTTTTGTGCTTATATTGTACTTGTTTTATTAGTAAAAAATCAAGGTTCAATTTTTATTGAAATTTTTATTGAAATTTTTGGTGCGAAGGAAATCGACATCGGGTATATTCCTTCTCATGTTGAACAGAAACCTTAACTTTCAGAATAAATTTCACTTTACGTCCTTGGGGTGCGCCCGCAACCTGGTGGACAGCGAGGTGATGATCGGTATCTTGTTGAAAGCGGGGTACGAAAACTCTCAGAGTCTTGAAGAGGCCGATTATTTGGTGGTCAATACCTGTGGATTTCTTGAGGCGTCGCGCCAGGAGGGGATCGAGACGATCGCGGCTCTTTTTGCCCAAAAAAAGAAAGAGGCCAAAGTGATTGTCGCAGGCTGCATGGTGCAGAAGCATGGAAGCATTCTGAAGGAGAAATTTCCTGAGATCCATTACCTTCTAGGCTCTGGCGATGTGGAAAAAATTTTGGAGGCTGTGACAGCGGGGCAGGCGGGCGCAGCGATCACTTCGGCGCGCAGTTATTTAGAATGGGGCGAGGTGCCACGCACTGTGTCTACGCCGAAACACTATGCGTATTTAAAAATTGCTGAAGGATGCAAGAAACGATGCGCTTTCTGCATTATTCCGACGATTAAAGGGCCTTTGCGCAGCAAGAGCGAAGAAAGAGTTTTGCAAGAGTTTCGCGCTCTTTTATCTCAAGGGGTCTTTGAAATCATTTTGATTGCCCAAGACCTTGGCGATTTTGGGAAAGATCGCAAAGAAAAAGGGGCGCTCGCAAAACTTTTGCGAGAAATGCTCAAGATAGAAAAAAACTTTTGGATTCGCCTCTTGTATCTTTATCCCGACGAGATCGATGAAGAGCTTGTCGCTGTGATCAAAAGCGATCCGAGAATTTGCCCCTATCTCGACATGCCCATTCAGCACATTAACAACGATATGCTTAAAGCAATGCACCGGACGACCTCCAAAGAACAGATTTTGGAGACGATCGCTTTGCTGCGCCGCGAGGTGCCGGAGGTGGCAATCCGAACGAGTCTGATGGTTGGATTTCCTGGAGAGACCGAAGAACAATTTGCCGAACTTTTGAATTTTGTGAAAAAAGTGCCCCTGGACAATGTCGGTGTGTTTCAATTTTCTTTGGAAAAAGAGGCCTATGCGGCAAGGCTTGAAGGGCAAATTGCCCCTGAGATCAAGCAAGATCGCTTTGAAAGGCTTGTTGAGGCGCAACTAAAAAGTGTGCGCAAGCGCAATAAGCTATGGGTCGGCAAGATCGTGCGCGCCGTTGTAGAAGGGTTTCATCCTGAATCGAATCTTTTGCTTCGCGCCCGCCACAGCGGTCAATGCCCTGAGATCGACGGACAGATTATTATTAACGATCCTCGCGGCGTAACATCGTTCGGAGAGTTTTATGACGTGGAAATCACCGATGTCGCAGATTACGATCTGATTGGCCGTGTTGTTGAAGTGAAAAAACCCGGGCGCTCCTCATGCAAACTCTCCCTCGTCTCAAATTAAAAAAAGGCAAAGAAAAGCCGCTTCTCCAAAAGCATCACTGGATTTATTCAGGAGCGGTGTCCTTCCTTCCAGAAGGAAGCATGGCGCAAGTGGTTTCCTCTGCCGACGCGCTTCTCGGCATTGCCTTTTTAAGCCGAGGCCAATCCATCGTTGGCCATATGATCGCCTTTGGCGAAGAATCGGTAGAAGAGGCTGTGCGCGATCGTATTAAAAAAGCCATTGCACTGCGCAAATCTTGGTTTGATCCTTGCCACACAAACGCTGTCCGTTTAGTGAATGCGGAAGGGGATGGAATGCCAGGTCTTATTGTAGACGCGTATGCAAAAACGGTGGTGATCCAGATTTCCCATGCAGCGCTAGAGCCTCTCAAAGATCTGATCGTAAAGGCTCTTGTTCAAGAGTTTTCCCCTCAAACAATCTATGAAAAATCGACCTCTTCCCTCAGAAAAAAAGGGGGAATGGCGGAGGCTCGCTCTCTTTTGTACGGCGAACAGTGCCCTGAGGTAACCGTTTTGGAAAATGGACTGCACTTTGCTGTCGATGTGCAAACGGGGCAAAAGACCGGGCTTTTTCTCGATCAACGGGAGATGCGCCAGCTTGTACGCGAGCATGCGCAAGGGAGACGGGTTTTGAACGGGTTTGCCTATACAGGAGGGTTTTCTGTGACGGCTCTCGCTGGCGGCGCTCTTTTTGTCGATAGCGTAGAGATCAGCGCTCGATGCAGGGCACCCCTGGAAAAAAACCTTGCCCTCAACGGACTGAGCGCAAACCATTGCTTTATTGAGGCCGACGTTTTTGAATTTTTAAAAACCTCTCCCTTATCGTATGATTTTGTGATCCTCGATCCCCCCGCTTTTGTTAAAAAAAAAGACGATCTTGTCAATGCGTTCCGCGCTTATAAAGAGCTGAATCGACAGGCGATGGAAAAAATGCCCTCGGGCTCGCTCCTCTTGACTTGTTCTTGCTCCTGCCATGTCGACGAAGCGCTTTTTCAAAACATTCTCTTTCGCGCGAGCTTGGAGTCTAAACGATCGGTTCGCATTCTCGGTCGCCACCGAGGGGCTTTGGATCACCCCATCTCAGTTTTTCATCCAGAAAGTTCTTATTTAAAAAGTTTCTTGCTCTACATTGATTAGAATCGGTTGCTGGCTTTTGATCGTTTCCCAAGAAAATTCGGAGCGTCCAAAATGCCCATACACAGCGCTGTTTTGGTAGATTGGACGCCTTAGATCCAGCGTCTGAATGATGCTTTTGACGGAGGTGTCGAGCAGGCCATCGGAAAATGCTTGGATTTCGGCGTCTGGGGCTGTATGCGTGCCAAAAGTTTCTATTTGGGTCATTACAGGGCGCGCCCTCCCGATGACATAAGCCAAAGCGACCTCGCATCGACTCGCAAGGCCCGCTGCGACAATATTTTTCGCGATATAGCGCGCTCCATAAGCCCCTGAACGGTCGACTTTGCTCGGGTCTTTTCCAGAAAAAGCACCGCCACCAACACGGGCGTAGCCACCATAGGAGTCAACGATGATTTTTCGTCCCGTTAACCCTGCATCGGTTTTAGGTCCTGGAATATACCAAAGACCTGTTCCGTTGATAATGATTGTAGATGGCATAGCTAAACCATACGCTTGCATCACGGGAGCGATAACGGCAGGAATCACTTCCTGCGTCAAAATCTTATGGTCAATTTCTTCAGAATGGGCCACCGCCATGACCACAGTTTCTACCCAGGGATTTTTTCCCTCTTCATAGGCAACAGTCACCTGGGATTTTCCATCAGGACGGACAAAGGGGAGGGTTTTGTTCTCTCGCACGAAATCGAGTTGGCGCGCCAAAGCATGCGCTAAAACAATAGGCAATGGCATCAGCTCTGGCGTTTCCAGACACGCATAGCCAAACATCATGCCTTGATCACCAGCGCCCTCATCATCGCCAATGCCGAGAGCAATCTCGGGCGATTGTTGGTGGATATGGACCGTCACAGGGGAAAGGTGGGAAAAACCCCACGCGGGGTTTGTGTATCCAAGTCTTGCGACAGTGGCTCGAGCGATGCTTTTGAAGTCGATGCGCGCCGTCGTGCTCACTTCTCCAAAAAGGGCGATGCAATTATTGCCTAGAGCGACCTCAATGCCTGATTTTACAAAGGGATCTTGCGCCAAAAGCGCATCTAAAATAGCGTCGCTGATTTGATCCGCGATCTTATCAGGGTGCCCTGCGCACACAGACTCTGAAGAAAAAAGTTTTGCCATAAGCCAACTTCCAAGAATTTTGGTTTCTTTCAAAACTATACGAAAAATCGTTTTTCGTAAACAAAGATCGAAATGTTTGCAGTCTCGGTTAACCCTCGGAAAAACAGTTGCCATGACGCTCTTTAATCTTCTATACTTGCGAGTATGAGAATAAAATACCCTTCGATTGAACCGTATCGCACTGGATTTTTAGAGGTTGACTCTGGGCATTCCCTTTATTGGGAAGAATCTGGCAACCCAAAAGGACTCCCTGTCATCTTTCTTCATGGGGGCCCCGGCTCTGGGACAGATGCAGGGAATCGCGGCTACTTTAATCCAAAAATATATCGAATTATTTTAATGGATCAGCGCGGCTCTGGGAAAAGTAGCCCCCACGCAAGCTTGCTTGAGAACACGACGTGGCACCTCGTCGCCGATATCGAAAGGCTTCGAACAACGCTCAAAATTGAAAAATGGGTGGTTTTTGGTGGCTCCTGGGGGAGCACTCTTGCTCTCACTTATGCTGAGACGCATCCAGAAAAAGTTTTGCATCTGATTGTGCGCGGGATTTTTCTTGTGAGAAAAAAAGAAATTGATTGGTTTTATCAATTTGGCGCTCATCATATTTTAACGGATCATTGGGAAAAATTCATAGCCCCTATTCCTCCTGAGGAAAGAGGCTCTCTCGTTAACGCTTATTATAAGCGGCTGACATCGCAAGATAGGGCTGTGAGGAGAGAGGCTGCCCACGCCTGGTCTGCCTGGGAAGGGGCTGCCTTGAAGCTGCGTTTCGATCCGACCCTGTACGATCAATTTACCCAAACGGATCACGCGGACGCTTTGGCTCGGATTGAATGTCATTATTTTATCAACAAGGGTTTTTTTCAAACTGACAATTGGTTGTTAGAGCACGCAGAAGCTCTAGCGCAGATTCCAGGGTGCATTGTTCAGGGACGCTACGATATGGTTTGTCCCTTTGAGAGCGCTTGGGAGCTGCATAAGGCGTGGCCAAAAGCGCAATTCATTGTGGTCCCAGACGCTGGGCATTCAGCGAGCGAGCCTGGAATTGTTGACGCCTTGATTCGAGGCTTAGATGCGTTGGGTTGATTTAGAAAAAGCCTTTACACGCGCGCTCCTTCTTTCCATTTCAAAAAAAAAGCTTTTGTTAGCGTTTCCAGCCATTGTCCTTTGCAGTTTAGTCGCTATTGTCTGTGGCGCTTTGGGCTTGCATGCCAGTGAATGGATGGCTATGAGTTTAGGTTTTTTGGCTTACCTCCTCTCCTCTGGGCTTTTGCTCACTCTGGGGGTTTTGATTATTCGTCTTCATCACCACGAATCTAAGCAAAAATCTCTTCCGATCAAAGATCTGATTTATGGAAGTCTCGATCTGCTTATCGGAACTTCTTATTTGTCCATTGTTCCTGTTTTGGCCTATCTTTTTCTTTGGGGATGTTTTGGGCTCTTTATTCTTCTGCAAAAAATCCCTCTTTTGGGAAACCTGTTTAGCATCCTTTTTGCCTTTGGCCCTTTCCTTCTTATTTTTATCGCACTCCTTTTGTGTATGTTTAATATAGCTCTTCTCTTTTTTGTAGCTCCGCCGATCGCTCTGCAATCGTTGCAAAAAGTGTCTCTCTTGCGTCGGCTTAAACATCTTTTAGATCAAAAGTTTTTGAGCTGTCTGGTTTTGTTCTTCATCGCTCTTTTCCCCATTTTTCTTGTGGGAGGGCTTCTTTGTATTGCGGCCGCTCTGACGCAGCTCAGTTTTATCATTGAGACGCGCTTTCTT
Organism: uncultured Chlamydiae bacterium; assembly: GCA_903864395.1. GTDB lineage: Bacteria > Chlamydiota > Chlamydiia > Chlamydiales > SM23-39 > CAIPFQ01. The sequence continues at coordinate 7,029 of CAIPFQ010000227.1, forward strand.
GGCTTTGCGATTGAATGGTTTTTGATTATGGTTCCTTTTTCCGCAATCCTCTCTCCTGCGGTTGTTTTCTTTTTTAATTTTGCAGCGGAAAGCTATCAGATTTTGCAAAAAGTCGATAAGGAACTATGAAAGTTGCTGTCGTAGGGGCTGGACTGGCTGGTTTGAGCGTTTGCTGGCATCTTGGTCAAAAAAAAGGAACTCAGACAACTCTTTTTGATCCTAAAGGGATAGGCGGGGGCGCCTCTGGCATCTCTACAGGGCTTTTGCATCCATTTCCAGGGAAAAAGGCTCTGCGCTCCCATGAGTCCAGCGAAGGGATGGCTGCGACAGAGACTTTGATCGCCATCTCTTCTGAAGCAATGCAAAGGCCTGTCGCGGAAAAATCGGGGGTTTTTCGCCCCGCCATCACAGAGCAACAAATGAGAGACTTTTCTTTGCGAGGAGAAAAAGACCCTGAGGCTGAGTGGCAAGAAACATCGCCTTTTGGCCCTGGCCTTTGGATCCCAAAGGGAATGGCTCTTTATTCGCAGCTTTATTTAAAGGGATTGTGGAAAGCTTGCGAAAAACAGGGGAGCATCCTCGTGCAAGAGTCCATTGCATCCCTTGAGGATCTGGCGTCTTTTGATGCGATGATTCTTTGTGCGGGATTTGAAATTCTTCGATTTTTTCCAACACTGCCTCTTCAAGCGACAAAAGGGCAAACGCTTTTGTGCCGCTGGCCGCAAAGACTCCCATGGAGTCTCGTTTCTCAAGGACACATCACACCCACAGAGGATGATTCGATATGCCATATTGGATCGACCTACGAGCGAAGCTATTCGTCGCTGGAGCCGACGACTTTTGCAATTGCCCAATTGAAAGAAAAGGCGGTGGCGTTCTATCCTCCAGCCAAAGACTTCGAGGTTTTGGAAGTACGCGCAGGGGTTCGCATTTCTCGTCCTCTGGGCTACCGGCCGATTGCACAAAAGATGGGAGAGAGGGTCTGGGTGTTTACGGGGCTCGGATCGAGGGGACTGCTTTATCACGCTCTTCTCGGAAAAAGGATCGCAGACGAAGTCGCAATTTCTTAGAGAAAGTGAAAACAATACGATGAGAAGATTTTTTTTGGTGATTCTGCTGATCGGGATCGCATTCATTTTTGGCTCTACTAAAAAACGCGCTAAAGCGATCTCCACTTTATTTCAAAGCAGTCAGGAAGAAAAAAGACTTGAGCCCTCGCCCTATCCTTTGGAAAACCGTCGATTTTGTATCGCAATTCTCGGTAAAAACAATGGGGCTTATTTAGAAAAAATATTGCGCACGGTCTTTTTTCAAAACTATGAAAATTTTCACGTTGTCTATATCGATAACGCCTCTGAAGATGGAAGTTTTGAATTAGCTAAAGAACTTGTTGAGAATGGCTCTTTATCTAAAAAAATCGATTTATTGCAAAATGAGCAGCCGTTGGGAAAAGCGCAATCGCTTTTGCGCGCCCTTCAGTTTTGCGAAGAGGGAGAAATTATTGTTTTTTTGCCAGGCGATGATTGGCTCGCTCATGAATGGGTTTTACAAAGGCTCAACCAGTATTACGCCGATCCCGATCTTTGGGTGGTTTGCGCAAGAAGCTGCGACTATCCAACTTTTGATCTCGGTGCCATTTTTTCTTTAGCGAGAGAAGAGGGGAAAGTTTTGGCTGCCTCGCCGCATATTGCTTTTTTACAAACATTTTATGCGGAACTGCTCAATGGCGTCGAGGCCGAGGATCCGTTTTACTCGATCCTCTCTATAGCGCAAGGGCATATTCAGTTTGCGCCAGAGGTTCTCTATATTGTAAACAAAGAAAGGTTTGAATGATGCGTGTTTTAGCCTATCTCATTCCCTTTTCACTCGCCCTGTTTTTTGGATACTCTTTAGGCTCTGGGAGGGATTTTTCCAAGCAAACGGCCCGCAGTTCTTTTCCTGTTGTTGAAGAGAAATCCTTTGCAATCGTCATTCATTCTTATAAGGAAGTTTTGTCTTGCGAAAGAGTATTGCAGTCGATTTTTGAGCAAGAGTATGAAAATTATCGGGTGATTTTTTTTGATGATGCCTCTTTTGATGGCACATGGGAAAAGGTGCTCTCTTTCATTCTCGATAAAAATCAAGAAGAGCGGGTGATTCTTATGCAAAATGACGAGAGGCTAGGGGAGTCTGGTTGTTTAGAGAGAGCGGCTTCTTCCTTACTTGGACAAGAAATCGTGATTCCTCTCGATGCAAAAAATTGGCTCGCGCACCCACATGCTTTGAGTCAGTTGAATGCCGTCTATCAAAATCCAGAGATTTGGATGACAATCGGCAGCTCGATTCTTTATCCGAATTATCAAAAGGCGATCGCAGGCGCTTTGATTTCCTCTGAAACTCCCCTTTCATTTTATGCAAATCTTATGGACCTCGAAGAGGGAGTCCCTCGCCTAGAAAGAAAAGACTACGGCACTTGTATCCAAAAGAGAGCGAAAAATCATTTCGCTCTCGTAGACGAGCCTCTTTTTTTCTTCAATCAAGGACGATGGCGCTGTTCTTTCCATTGACTTAAACTCGACTTTGCAGCTTTTGTGGGCTGCTTGGCTATTTGCCCCCGAGAACAAATCTCCCGAGGCATCCAACCCAAAAAAGTTGCAAAGTCGAGTTAAAGATAAGAACAAAAAAACTGGAGACATTTTTTTTAAAAATATCTCTGAAAAAATGCCCAGGACAGGACTCGAACCTGCACACCTGTTACAGTACAAGAACCTAAATCTTGTGTGTCTGCCAATTTCACCACCTGGGCAGCTCTCTTCTCAGCAAGAGATTATCTAAAGTTACCTTAAAAGTCAAAGAGGTTCGTAGACGGGATGTGCGGCAAAGCCCGCTTCTCGAACGCCAAAAATGGCAAGGGCGACGGATTCCCATGGTGCTCTTTTGTCTATGTGTAAAAGAATTTCAGTTTTTGTTGTATCTAAGGCCACAGCCCCGATTTTTTGTTGTCTCGCCAGCTCCGTTTGGATCTCTTCTACGTCTTTCATCGGATACTCTTGAAATTCAGTTTTCCAAGTGTAGAGCCCCTCAGAGCTTACGCTGAGATGAATGTGATGCTTTTCCGTTTCAGCGCAAAGAGATTTTTTCCCCTTTTCCGGTTGCAGTTCCGCAAGCGTAATTTGGGTGTCAAAAAGAGCTGCATGGGAAACCGCGAGCATTGCGAAAAAAGAAAGCATAAGAAACAGAAAATCGATCATCGGCGCGAAGTTAAAAGAGGGGGCTCTGCAAATTTCTTCTTGAGGAATCAATTCCATACGTTGTCTCGGTTAGGGTCTCGGGATCAAGATGCTAAGCATCGTCGCTTCATTTTCCACATAGCAAAGCGTTTTGACCATCCGATATTTCATCGTGATCGAAAAAACCATGGCAAGGATCGCTACAATGAGCCCTGCGACAGTGGTTCCGACCGCCACGCCAAGCCCATCAAACAGCGCGTTTACGCTTTCTGCTGAACGGTTTATGTCGTAAAAAGCATAAAACATGCCAATGACCGTGCCAAGCAACCCCAGCATAGGAGCTACAACCGCAATCTCGTTGAGTAAGGACAGTCTTTGCCAAAGAGGACTCGAAGCTCTTTTTCCCTCCGATTTCATAGCCTCGACCATGACAGACGGACCGAGCTCGCGCGTCGAAAGCCCTGCCTGAATGATACTGCCTAAAAGATTGGGCTGACGCAAGCACATGGCTTTTGCCGACTCCCATTCCTTTTGTTCTAAAAGGGCACGGAGCCCTTCTTTAAAGGCTTCAGGGATCACTGCCTTTAAGCGCAATGTGGCCAGTGTATAAAACCAAAGAGCCATCGCGGCGATGGACATAGACCCAAGGAGAGTATAGATGAGGGGTGCTGAGGAAAAAACCTTTTGCAGTTCAATCATCTGGGGGGCGTTAGCTAAAAACATTGGATAATCCTCCGAAGAATCAATGTAACAACTCGCCAAACATTGACGCAAGTGTTATAATGCACTTCATGAAAAAAGCATGCGAATTAAAAATTCCTTTTGTTTGGACTGATAGACGCCCTATTATTCTCGAAAAATTCCTATACATTCCAAAAGCCTACGATTTTCACGAACAGTGGGAACGGACTCCCTGGTCAGACCCCCGTTTTTTTGGCAATGATCGCCCTGTGGCTTTAGAGTATTGCAGCGGCAATGGGCAATGGATCTGCGAGAAGGCGAAGCTACATCCAGAGATCAACTGGGTTGCGGTAGAGATACGCTATGACAGAGCCAGAAAAACATGGCTGAGGCTTCATAGGGATAATCTGCCTAACCTGTTTATTATTTGTGGAGAGGCGTCTGTTGTCACTCGCCACTATCTGCCAAGGGAAAGTTTGTCTAAAATCTTTGTCAATTTTCCTGACCCTTGGCCGAAGCTGCGCCATGCGAAGCATCGCCTGATTCAAGAGCCTTTTCTAAATGATGCCGCGTGCCTTGCAAAGCCTGGCTGCGAGGCGACCTTTGTGACGGACGACGCAATCTATGCAGCGCAAATGGTAGAGGAGCTTGCAAAAAGTGCTGCGTGGCGCCCCTCTGGAAAAATTTTGGATGGAGAGAGTTATGGCTCTTCTTTTTTTGCTGACCTTTGGAAAAAAAAGGGCTACTCTATTCACTTCATGGATTACATATGTCATCAATAGCAAGACAAGATTCTTTTTTTACGGTGTCTCTTCCCTGTCGCTGGACTGACGATCTCCTATGGAACCCTCTTTTAGAAACCATTCCAGAGAAAAAATCGCTGGTTTGGGCGCTCGACCTCGGCTTCAGCGCGCCTTATTTCTCTTTAGAAGATGAGATGCTCTTCCACTCGCTAACCCTAGCCCTCAAACAGTTTTCTCAAGAGGTTTGGTCTCTTTATGGACAGCGATCTCAAGGGGTTCTTTTGTATCAGGGGACGCTGGACTTTTCTTCCCGTTTCTCTTGGAGTGAGGCCCAGGAAGAAAACTGGCGCCAGAAGAAAGAAACAGCACCAAAAACTTCAGAGGCGCATCAAAAGCGCTTATTTTGTGCGGATGCTTTTGCTTATTATTTTCAAAAGCTCGCTCATGCGCTTCCCGATGAGGCCCCTATTTTTCTCCACTTCGATACGCAAGGATGTGGCTCTTTGGCAGAGGTTTTTCAACTTAGCGCCAAAGAGCGGTTTGAGCCCTTTTTGCTCTCGTTCTCTTCTCAAAGAGAAGAAGACTCTCCTTGGGCGGTTTGTTTGCCTTTGCAAGAAAAATGCAGCGAGGGGATATTACACCAGCTCAATCAGCTTTTTTCTAAGATCAAGAAACCTTTTCGAATCATTGAGGAACTTTTTTTGACAGAATCTTGGGAAGGAGTCGATACAATTTTTGTCCTTTCAGATAGTGTGACAATGCAGGGGAAAAGAAAGCTCAGGGGGTTTTGTTCTGCTGGGGGCTTTGTTGTTGTGGAGGGAGAAATTCTTGGGCTGCCAAACGAAGTGTCGATGAAAGAGTTCGGGGCAGAGGGATTCGAACCCCCGACCTACTGGTCCCAAACCAGTCGCGCTAGCCAAGCTGCGCTATGCCCCGATCGCTAAAGTCCACTAGCGTACCTGATTGGGGAATTATTTGCCAACGATTGAGGAAAAAAATGTTTTTTCAAAAAAAATCCTACCAGCGATTGCAGGGGAAAAAAGCGGTTGATTTAACTGAGAGCTTGGCTCTTGAAAGAATGCAAAAGATGACTCTTAAAGGGGTGGGCTTTGAGCTTTTCTATGGGATGGAACGAGTTTCAGAAGAGATTTTGAGCGATCTTTACGCGCTCGCGCAAGAAATGGCTGTGTTAGAAAAAATGAAAGCGATGCAGTCGGGAGACAAGATCAATCGAATTGAGGGCTTTGCCAGTGAAAACCGCTCAGTCCTCCACACTGCGATGCGCGATCAATTCTCCGATCCGCAAACAGCCCCCGCAGCTAAGGAGGCGGCGGCACAAGCCGCAAAGGAGCTCAATAAGCTCAAACACTTTTTGTCTGCGATCGAAGGGCGCTTTACGGATTTTGTGCAAATTGGCATTGGTGGCTCAGATTTGGGCCCTAAGGCGCTGGCCCTCGCTCTCAGTCCCTTTCGAAAGGCAAGTCGCCAGGTTCATTTCATTTCGAATGTAGATCCTGACGACGCAGCGCGCGTTTTAGAGGGGCTTGATCTTAAAAAAACCGCCTTTGTGATTGTCTCTAAATCGGGAACGACGTTGGAGACCCTGACGAACGAAGCTTGTGTGCGCGAGCGTTTGGCTCAAGCAGGCCTAGACGCGAAAGAGCATTGCATCGCTGTGACGGGAGAAAACAGTCCTATGGACGACACCTCTCGCTATCTTGCCTCTTTTTTTATTTGGGATTTTGTGGGGGGGCGATATTCAGCGACCTCCATGGTAGGGGCCGTGTCTTTAGGATTTTATATCGGATTTGAAAAGTTTTTAGAGATTTTACAGGGCGCTCACGCCATGGATGTGCATGCGCTGGGCTCTCCAGTGTCTAAAAATCTCCCCCTTGTTTCTGCTCTTCTCGGTCTGTGGAATCGCAATGTTCTGCATTTGCCTACTGTGGCGATCATTCCCTATTCCCAGGCGCTGTCCCGTTTTCCTGCGCATCTCCAACAGCTTGATATGGAGTCGAATGGCAAGCGGATTGACAAAGAGGGGAAACCGCTTCCTTTTAGTTCTGGCCCTATTATCTGGGGGGAGCCTGGAACCAATGGGCAGCACTCGTTTTATCAATGGATTCATCAAGGAACAGACATCGTGCCGATCGAGTTCATTGGCTTTAAAAAAAGCCAAAGCCCTCAAGATTTATTGGTTTTTGAAACCACTTCGCAAGAAAAACTGCTCGCGAATCTTTTTGCTCAATCGATTGCTTTAGCGGTCGGACAAAAAAATGACAATCCGAATCGGCAATTTCTAGGCAATCGCCCGAATCGCATTCTTCTGGCAGAAAGGCTCGATCCGTTTACATTAGGGGCTCTTCTCTCTTATTATGAGCATAAAGTTGCCTTTCAGGGATTTCTTTGGGATATTAACTCGTTTGATCAAGAAGGGGTTCAACTTGGTAAAACACTGGCGAATAAGATTCTAGCGCAATTTAGAGCGAAAAGGACGGGGGAAAAAGTCGAATCATTCCCACTCGCTGATTTTTTTATTTACAAAATAACCCAATAAAGTTTAATTGTGGGTTAAAGGGACTCACAACACAAGAAAGGGTAGGTTTTCTATGAAAAATGCACAAGTTCTTCAAACAATCGCTATGATTATTTTATTAATCGGTGGAATTAACTGGGGACTCATCGGGTTATTTCAGTGGAATTTCATTGAATCCGTCTTTGGATTGACCTCTGTACTTACACGAACAATCTATTCTTTAGCTGGAGTTGCAGCTATTTATAGAATTGTCGTGTGGTCAAAGCTGGCGAAATAAGTAATTTTTGCTCAAAGTCGAGCTTTGAACAAAAAAAGGGGGGTCTCCACAAGATCCCTTTTCTTAAATAGCTTGTTTGGATAGATACCCTTGGCGCAGCTCTGCGCTATGGACAAGCCAAGCTCCCATCGATACGATCGCTGTCGCGCCAAAAATCACAGGGGACAGTGGTTCTCCCAATAAAAGCCAACTACTCAATGAAGCAAAGACAGGACTCAAAAGTCCCAGAAAGGAGACAAACGTGGCTGTAAACCGTTTGAGCATTGCGCCATAGAGGTTATAGCATAAAATATTTGATATAAACGTCATAAGGAGAACGCCTTGAGCAAATCCAGCATAGCTGTGAGAGGCTACGGGGATGGGGCTCCAAGATTCAGTGAGAAGGGAGTGAGTGAGAGCCATGAGCCCTCCGATCAACATGCTTCCGCCATTGGCCAACAGGGGAGAAAGGCCTTTCTCTCCTTTTAAAACAATCCTAAGGAGAATCCATCCATAGACCGTGCAAGCCGAAGCGCAAATCATGGCAATCTCTGGCCATGAGAGGAAGGAGACGGCAGAAAGAAGCTCGTCCGCACCTTTTTGAGTCAAAAGAATGGGAAGAATACCGCCAAATCC
>CAIPFQ010000228.1 GCA_903864395.1 uncultured Chlamydiae bacterium
CGATGTCCAAGTAACCTTCTTAAGCTCATTGCAGACATCTCGAAAATAAGAGAATCTCTTTTTCTCGCTCGCGCTTTTATTTGTACTTATGTCCACAGCCATCTTTTTACCCTATCAACGAATCAGACAACGAGTGCGGAGGGACTCGAACCCCCGGCCAGCGACTTTGGAGATCGCTGCTCTACCAACTGAGCTACACACCCATCAAGGCGAAAACATCTGTTCTCGCCTTTTCTCTTATTTCAAGATCTTCGTCACCGTTCCAGCGCCGATCGTCCTTCCACCTTCGCGAATCGCAAAACGAATCCCCTCTTCCATCGCAATTGGATGGATCAGTTCTGCTATAAGCTCGACGTTATCGCCAGGCATCACCATTTCGACTCCCGCTGGCAATTCTACAGTTCCCGTTACGTCTGTTGTACGGAAATAAAATTGCGGACGATAGCCCGTGAAAAATGGCTTATGACGACCTCCCTCATCCTTATTCAAGACGTATACGGTGCCGCTGAATTTTGTATGGGGTGTGCAAGTGCCTGGCGCTGCTAACACCATGCCTCTTTCTACATCGCCTTTCTCAATGCTTCGAAGAAGAGCGCCCACGTTTTCCCCTGCCAAAGCTTCATCCAATGTTTTGTTGAACATTTCAAGCCCTGTTGCAACAGTATCTCGCGTTTCACGAATCCCAACGAGTTGGATTTTGTCGTTAACCCGAATTCTACCGCGCTCTACACGACCCGTAACAACCGTTCCACGACCTGAGATCGAAAACACGTCTTCAATAGGCATTAAGAAAGGTTTGTCTACTTCGCGCACTGGAGTTGGGATTTTTTCATCCACAGCTTCCATTAACTTCACAATCGCTTGGACATAGGTTGGATCGCCTTCAAGAGCCTTCAAAGCGGAGCCACGGATAATTGGGACATTTTTATAGCCTTTGGACTCCAAAAGCTCTGTCAACTCCATTTCAACGAGTTCAACGAGTTCTTCATCGCCCTTGCCGATCATGTCCATTTTATTCAAAAAGACAACAATCGCAGGAACACCTACTTGTTTTGCCAAGAGAATGTGTTCTTTTGTTTGAGGCATTGGGCCGTCAGTTGCTGCCACCACGAGGATCGCTCCGTCCATCTGCGCCGCACCCGTGATCATGTTCTTCACATAGTCCGCGTGACCTGGACAGTCTACGTGAGCGTAGTGACGAGTTGCTGTTTGATATTCAACGTGCGATGCGTTAATTGTGATTCCACGCGCTTTCTCTTCAGGCGTATTATCGATAGAAGCGTAGTCGCGAAACTTTGCGCCCCCTTTTTCTGCCAACACTTTCGTGATCGCGGCGGTTAACGTCGTTTTACCGTGGTCAACGTGGCCAATCGTCCCGATGTTTACGTGAGGTTTTTCTCTCTTATAAGCTTCTTTTGCCATTTTCTTGAATCCTCCATTCTTTGTTCTTGCCCAAGATAGGAATTGAACCTACGACCACTTGCTTACCATGCAAGTGCTCTACCACTGAGCTACCTGGGCATATTTTTCGGCATGCCCTGCATGCTTTCGGCACGCCCCATGCAATACCGCGAAAACACACAAGCTTAAGGTACTTGGAAAATAAAATCAATCCCTTATTCAAACCCACTACTTTTGACGATACACAATTCGAGCTTTCGTCAAGTCGTAAGGCGACATTTCAATAGTTACAGAATCTCCGGCATACACGCGGATATTTCTCATTCGCATCTTTCCACTCAGATGCGCAATCACGCGCATCCCGTTTGCAAGGATCACGCTAAAGTTCATGTTGGGCAGCAGTTCTTCGACCTGGCCCTCCATTTTGATAGTTTCTTCTTTCGACATAGGTTATTTGACTCGGAAATGCTTACAATCAAATAGGATTTCCAGTATTCTGTCAACAACAAACGAGAAATATGAGCGAAACCCTTCAGAAAAACATCCTTTTGACAAAGAATTTTTTCTCTCAGTTTCAATCCATGGAGGCTCGTTTTTGCGCTCTTATCGACATGGGAAAAAAACTTTCCCCCTTCGCCGAAGCACAAAAAACACAAAAAAACCTTGTCAGCGGCTGTCAAAGCCATCTTTATTTAAGTGCAGAACTGATCGATGGGAAAGTTTTTTTCAACGCCTCCTGCGAGGCCTTGATTTCCGCAGGCCTCGCCGCTCTCTTAATTTCTGTCTATAACGGAGAGTCCCCAGACACCATTCTTCAATCTTCTCTTGATTTTTTGGTTGATCTAAACATCCAGGCTTCCCTTTCTCATAATCGATCGAATGGACTGACTAGCATTCACTTGCGAATGAAACAAGAGGCTCTCCAATGTCTCCTTCAAAAAAACAAAAGGCGAAAGTTAAAGTCGAGTTAAAGATTTTTCGTAGAAATTAATTCCCAACATCAGGTATACTGCAAGTCGTAAATTTTACTTAAAAGCAAGGAGCTAAAGATGATCCATCACACTGTCACAAACAATTATTCATTAAACACATCCACTCTTGAGAAACAA
>CAIPFQ010000229.1 GCA_903864395.1 uncultured Chlamydiae bacterium
ATCTTGGAGCGGCTCTTGCGTATATCCCTCCACTGGATGAGTTTCTTCCAAAAGGGGGACAAATTGACGAAAAATAGGGTCATTTAGGGTGTTTTTTGCGATTTTAGCTGCGAGTCTTCGAGGCAAATTGAGAGGAAATCGGGGAGAGAAAAGAATTTTTTTTCGATTTTCTTCGGATAGCTCTAAATAGTCCGCAAGAGCTTTTCCGTGAATAAAATTTTCTCTTTGGATTTTTCGCCAAAGAGGAATCTTTGCTGTCATAATGGGTATAGGATAACACAAATTGCGGATAGGATCAATGCCTAGATTTTCGTTTATTCTAAGCAGTCTGTAACGTATGTTTTGTCCCCATCATTCTACACACCTGTATATTTGCAACTACTATGACTTACTCCCTTGATGGCTCACGCCTTGAAGCGATTAGGTGGGCTAATCGCTTCAGGGAATGGGGGAACATTCAAGCCCAGAGGGTGTTGAAATTTTTTGAATCTCAGCTCCAAGGGTTGTCAATTTGGAGACGAGATCCTCGTAGCCTCGGTCGAGAAAGCCAATGTTGCTAATGACGCTCGTCTCTTTGGCCAGAAGAGCCGCCATAATGTAGGCAAATCCTGCGCGCAGATCAGGGATATGGATCTCTTTTGCCGATAGAGGAGTGCAACCCTTGACAACGAGGCTATGAAAATGATTGCTTGCGGCGAACCTACAGGGTTTGCCTCCTAGGCAGCTTGTAAATAATTCAATGTCGGCGCCCATTTCTTTCAGAGTCTGCGTATAGCCAAAACGATTTTCATACACCGTTTCATGAATGACGCTGCACCCGTGCGCTTGCGTCAGCAAAACCACGAAAGGCTGCTGCCAGTCTGTCATAAAGCCTGGATGAACATCCGTTTCGAGATGAAGAGCTCCGCGCAAAGGGGATTGATAAAAAAATTCGATCCCATGGTTTTTTACACTAAACCCTCCGCCGATTTCGCGAATCTTATTTAAAAAAGCGATCATGTGAAGATGCTGCGCCCCTTCTATAAACACGCGCCCTTGGGTTGCGATCGCCGCCATGGCATACGAGGCGACTTCATTGCGATCGGCAATCACCGTATGCTCCACTTCTTGAAAAACCTTGGTCTCCTGGATGCAAATCGTCCGATCCGTATCGACCATAATATGAGCCCCGAGCTTTTGTAAAAACAAAATAAGGTCGATGATTTCAGGCTCCACAGCGGCGTTTTTAATCAAGGTAGCTCCCTTCGCTCGGATGGCGGCGAGAATTGTATTTTCTGTCGCTCCTACAGAAGGGTAGAGCAGCTCGATCACAGTGCCCTTGAGCCCTGTATGCGCCCCCGCAAAATAAGCCCCCTCTTTTTTCATTTCTCTATATTCGATGCGCGCGCCGAGCTTTTGGAGGGCGTGAATGTGCAAATCAACAGGGCGAGCTCCAATCAGATCGCCTCCGATGGTGGGAACAATAATGTCTTGGTCTGTGCGCCCTAAAAGAGCGCCGATCATTAAAATAGGAATGCGATTTGAGCCTGAATAACGCTGAGGTACATAGGAAGTTTTCAGCTCTGGAGTGGCAATATGCAGAATTTGCCGCTCTTTATCCCAATCAATCTTAGAGCCGATTTCTCGGCACAGATTGACTGTGATTTCCACATCGCCAATATTCGGTACATTATGAAACGTGGAGGCTTTCTCAGAAAGAAGTGAGGCGACAAGCAGCTTTGTCATCGCGTTTTTTGCGCCACTCGCTCGGATATGACCCTGTAAGGGTTTTCCTCCGCATATATGCAATTGATCCATGGAGAGTCTCCCTTGCTAAACAATACTATATAAGAGGGATTTTTCTTGCGAGGCTTCCCTGAAATTGCGTATTCTTTTTCTCGATGATTGAAGAGAAAGAGCTGTTGTCGCTCAATGCGCAAGGGATGATTCCAGGGCCTGGAGAATCTGAAGAGGCGTTTATGGCGCGCGTGAAAATTCTGAAGAGCCACTCTAGGCTCGATGCGCTCCCTAGGGCGCATTGGAATCTGTCACGGCATCGCTTGATTGAGCTGTTTGATTTTGAGCCAGAGTGTCTTGCCGCTTTTTATTCGAATCGATCCTTAACGCCTTGGCAGGGAGCTGCCACTTGGATCGAAGAGGGGAACATCCCCCTCATACAGCTTCGAGAAGGATTTCGCAAAGGCTCTTACTTAGGATACGGACGCTCTGAAATATTAAGTCATGAGGCGATTCACGCAGCGCGCAGTGCGTTTGATGAGCCCATGGCGGAAGAATTTTTTGCCTTTATGGCGTCCGAGACTCCTTGGCGCCGCATGTTAGGCCCTATTCTGCGCAGGCCTTGGGAAGCCTGGCTCTTTCTTTCAACTCTCTTCATCGGTCTTTTTTTTCCTTTAGGGTCAGGAATTTCGGCTCTTCTTGCTATAATGGCTTTAGTGCGCCTCGCAAGGCTTCATCGAAGGATGGGAAAGGCAAGCCAATGTTTGCTAATGGCGCTAGGAAGCGTCAAAAAAGCGCGCTCTGTGCTCTTTCGTTTAACCGATGCTGAAATCAAAAAATTTGCGAAAGGGGAAGAATTTTTTTCTTATGCAAGAAAACAAAGCTGTCTTCGCTGGAGACTTTTGCAGCTTATAGCTGCGCGCTAAGGGCATCGACAAGCTTTCTGGCCAATTCAACCTGAAGAGGTCGCATAGCGGCTTCCTCTGCAGAGTCCGCCGATTCGAGTTGTCCGAGAGAAAAAGGGAGAACGACTTGAGAGACTCCGTGAGCATCGATGAACACGAGATCTTGCGTGGAATCTCCATCGACATAATCAAAATCGCTGCTCGCTTCGATTTGCAGAGGCCCTATAAGAACTTTGCGACTGCTTTTTTCATAGAGACTAACTTCCAAGACCGCCGTTTTCCTCCTCTCTGTGGCGAGAAGATTTTTTTGATTTTTTTCACCGATCTGCTGGCGATCTCTCCGATAGCCAATCACTTCCGTGCTCTCTCCTATTAAGCGCGCTTGAAGCTGATAAGGAGCCTCTGATTGGGAGACGCGGACGAGGCCCGAAAGAGCTAAGGCGCGCACGACCTCTGCGGTGAAAGAGCCATCTGTATCTCCAACGATATATGGAACAGAAACAGAAAAAGTGTCGGAGGGATTTTGCCAAGAATAGCCACAGCTAGAGAGAAAAAACAGGACTAAAATTAAGCCTCTTTGAGACAAGAGAGCCTCTCTTGGGCTTCGGTCGCTGCTTTTGTCTTTGGAAAGTGAGCCGTTACCTTAATGTAATAGAGTTTTGCGGCCGGGATTTTTTTTGTCTTTTGAAAAAAACGTCCCGTTTTCATGAGATGCTCGGCAAAAATTTCTTGGATGGCAGCCAAATCATTTTCTGTTTGCACAAGCCCTTCTTCCCTTGGAAAAGCCAGGCGAAATTTTCTCAAGTTGATATCGGCAAGCCCCAGAAGAGTAGGATCAGAAGATCCTTCTTGCGCTTGAAGAAGGTATACGTGGCTTTTTTGTAAAAAGCCCTGTGCTGCAAAAGTTTGTTTAGGGAAACGGCGAATTAAGAGATCGAGCGTTTCTAACGAAGGCTTATAATCTTCTGCCTTGGATTGGAGCTCGGCTTTGCCTAAAAGAGCTTTTGCCGCTATTTCGTTATGAGGAAGCGCTGAAATGACCTCATCGTAGATTTGCAGGGCGTCTTCCTCTGCAGACAGAATTTTTGGCAGCTTATGGGAGCCAAAGAGCGGTTTTTTTTCCCCTAGGCGAAACGCTTCGGCCACACTGAATTTGAGACGCATTGTCTCTTCAAAATGAGAAGGGGCGACCGAGTGGTTGAGATAAGAGGAGAAATATTCGTTGGCAAGCTCTAGTTGCCCTAAATGGTAAAAGGCCTCGCCAATTAAAAAATCTGTTTCCTGGGCAAAAGGACTCTCTGGATAGTTTTTTGCAATGACCTCCGCATAGTCAATCGCTGCCCACCAATCATTTTCTCTCAGGGCGTCTTGCAATCGGCTCCCGAACTCAAGGGCGAATAGGTCGCTATCCGTTGCGAGATCGCTTTCTGCGAAAGCACCTGTAGCTAAAGCAAATGCAGAAACAGTCAAAAAAAATCTACGCATGAGAGACGGAGCCTTGCTAAAAAGGATAAGAATAGAGGATTGAATCTATTGCCGTCAAGAGTGGATCGTTTAGATCGCAAGGATTGAAGAAACTTCGCAGCAGCTCCCGTTGAAAAGGGCGGGCTGCTAAAAAATCAGCTCCGTGGATGGCTATTCCCTTGCTTTCGTCCAGTACCCCACTTAAACTCGACTTTGCAGCTTTTGTGGGCTGACTGCCTTGGCTATTTGTTCCCGGACGTTCGACCTATGGTCGAACTGGGCGATTATTTAAACCAGGCAGGGGTTTTTAACCCCTGCCCGATTTAAATAACGCCCCCGAGAACAAATATC